>CALBOT010000068.1 GCA_937896695.1 uncultured Candidatus Nitrosopelagicus sp.
TGAACCACAACCTGAACCACAACCTGAACCACAACCTGAACCACAACCTGAACCAGAAGATGATGCAGATCCGTTTGAAGGAATTGAAACTGATGACATTAACAACTATGCTGATATGTACGATGTTCCTCCACCTGAAACTGATAATGAAGCAAAAAAACTAGCTAATCAAATTAAAAAATGGATTCAAGATGGAAGACCAAAACCATAGTTTACAAAACTATAAGAAACATATTTTATTCTGTAATCTATGACTAAAAAAGCACATAATATTGATTTACTTACATTAGATGAATTGGAATCCAAAGAAATCAATAACATAATTGATCTTGCAATAGATTTGAAAAAACAACAAAAAAAAGGAAAAGAAAAACCACTTTTACAAAATAAAACTTTAGCAATGATCTTTGAAAAACCTTCTACTCGTACTCGTGTAAGTTTTGAAACAGGAATGTTTCAACTTGGAGGTCACGCACTTACTCTTTCTCCAAATGATCTTCAGTTATCTCGTGGTGAATCTATTGCAGATACTGCAAAAACACTTTCTCGTTATGTTAATGTGATTATGGCTCGTGTTTATGATCATAAACTATTGGAAAATCTTGCTAGAAACTCTTCTGTTCCCGTAATTAATGGATTGTCTGATTCATACCATCCATGTCAAATTCTTGCTGATTTCATGACAATAAAAGAGCATAAAAAAAATCTAAAGAAAATAAAAATTGCTTGGATAGGTGATGGAAACAATGTTTGTAACTCTTTGATATTGGGCTGTGCAAAATTAAAGATACAACTATCTGTTGCAATTCCTGATGGTTATGAACCTGAATTTGAAATTGTAAAAATCGGTAAAGATACAGGTGTTTTAGAAATTTCTGATAATCCTGAAGTAGCAGTAAAAGATGCGGATGTTGTTATGACTGATACATTTGTTTCAATTCATAATACTAACTCTGATCGCGTCAAAAAATTTCTTCCAAAATTCCAAGTTAACCAATCTTTAATGAATAAAGCCAAAAAAGATGCTATCTTCATGCATTGCCTACCTGCAAAACGTGATCAAGAAGTAACTTCTGATGTAATTGATGGCTCCCAATCTGTTATTTGGGATGAAGCTGAAAATCGATTGCATGTCCAAAAAGCATTATTAGTTCACCTTCTAGGCGTCTAAGGTTTATAATACCAATCTCAAGTTTTTCCACTATAGATGGCATATTCAAAGATATTACAAAGAATCCGTAGTGAGAAAACTAACTACCGGAAACGAAAAATCATGCTTATGGGAAAACGTGATTTCATTACAGTTAATGTTACAAATGAAAATACTCAAGTTCAAATTGTTAAACCTGAAATTGCTGGAGACAAAGTTCTAGCATCTGCTCATTCTAGATTCCTTCTAAAAGATGGTTGGAAAGGTTCTAGAAAAAACATCCCTGCGTCATATCTGACTGGATACATGGCTGGAAAAAAAGCACTATCTAAAGGAGTCACTGATGCAATCTTGTATAGTGGTACTAGAAGATATACGGACAGAATGGCTGCAGCATTAAAAGGTGTAATTGATGCAGGTGTAAAGGTTCCAGCTGATGAAGAATCATTTCCAGCTGATGAAAGAATTAGTGGTGAACATCTTAAAGTTAAAAATGACATTGCAAGTGTAAAATCAAAAATTGATAGTGAGGTAAAAGCATAATGAGTCAAACTGCACCACAACGTCAACAAGGTAGATCTGGAGGTCCTGGTGGTAGAGGTGGTCGTCAAGGTGACAGACCAAGAAGACCAAGACGTGAACCTGTTGTTGAAGTTTGGGAACCAAAAACAATTTTAGGAAAAAAAGTTGCATCTGGTGAAATCTCTACCATGGAAGAAATTTATGAAAAAGGTTTACGTATTCAAGAAGCAGGAATTATTAAAAAATTATTACCTGATTTAAAAACTGAAGTTATTGATGTTGGTTTAATACAAAAGATGACTCCTAATGGACAATCAACAAGATTTAAAGCTCTAGTTGCAGCAGGAAATGAAAATGGTTGGCTTGGAATTGGTCTTGGAAAATCAAAACAAATGAGAATTGCAATTGAAAAAGCAAACAATGCCGCATTTCTAAACGTTAGTCCAGTTAAACTCGGATGTGGAAGTTGGGAATGTAGATGTGATCAAAAACATTCTGTACCATTTACTGTTAAAGGAAAAGGCGGAAGTGTAACAATTGAAATTTTACCTGGTCCTAGAGGTTTAGGACTTGTAGCTGGTGGAAAAATTCGTAATTTATTAAAATTAGCTGGTGTTAAAGATGCATGGACTCATACAAATGGTTCTACTGCAACAATGAATTCAACATCAAAAGCATTACTTGAATGTCTAAGACAGACATGGAGTCAAGGGTGATTGTTAATATGTCAAAAGCATATCTTGTTGTAAGAATTAGTGGAACTGCTGATGTACCTTATTGGGCTACAACCACAATGAATCTATTAAAATTAGAAAAAAAACATCGTGCCGTAATTATTCCTGAAATAGATAACACTATTGGAATGTTAAGAAAAGTTCAACATTATGTTGCTTGGCAAGAATTAGATGTTGAAACTGCAAAAGAACTTTTAGATAAAAAAGCACGAAAATCTGGATATAAGAAAATCACTCCTGAAGATATTACTGCATTAGGATACAAATCTGTAGATGAATTGGCTGCTGCTTTGGCAGAAGGCAAAACTTCTCTCACTAAACTAAAACCTCTGAAACCTTGGTTCGCATTGAATCCTCCTAGACATGGTTTCAAAAGAAGCTGCAAACGACTTTATGGTCAAAAAGGTGTTTTGGGACATAATAAAGAACTTTTAGTTATTGTAAAGAGGATGATGTAAAATGGCAACAAGATTAAGAAAAACTAGAAAACTTAGAGGTGGAAGACACATGGGATGGGGTCAAGTTGCACAACACAGATCATTTGGTCATAAAGGTGGATTAGGACGTTCTGGACATCTCAAACACTTAGCAAGTACTGTAATTAAAGAAGACCAAGATCATTTTGGTCATGAAGGTACTCATTCACCACATCCAAGTATTACTAAAGTATGGATAAATGTTAGAGATTTGAATGATCTATTCTCTAAATCTGGCAAATCTGAAAATTCTAAAAATATTTTAGATTTACAATCACTTAAAATTGAAAAATTACTTGGAGGAGGACAAACTAACACTGCATATACAATAAAAGTAAAAAACGCAACACCTTCTGCAATTGAAAAAATAAAACAAGCAGGTGGTGAAGTAATTCTTCCTATTCAAAAAACTGAAGAAAAAACACCAGCAAAAACTGAAAATGTAGAAAACAACGATGGCTGAAGGAACACTAACTGAAACCATACGAAAAATTGTAGCCAAGGCTGAACCTTACATTCCGCAGGTTCCAAAACCAAAAAAGAAAATTCCTTTACAGCAGAAAATCCTATGGACCTCTGGCTGTTTAGTCATCTATCTTGTAATGGCTCAAACTCCTTTGTTTGGGGCAACTGCACCTGAATTTGACTTCTTAGCATTTGCAAGAGTTATTTTTGCATCTGCTCAGGGTTCGCTTGTTGAACTAGGAATTGGACCAATTGTAACTGGTGGTTTGTTAATGCAATTACTTCGTGGTTCTGATATTTTGAAGTTTGATTTCAAAAATCCTGCAGAACGTGGTGTATTCCAAACTGCTACAAAACTTGTAACCTACATTGTAATTGTAGCTGAATCAATTGTATATGCTATTGCTGTTTATGGGCCCGGAATTACTGAGCCGTCGGTGCTGTACATACTGATAGGGCAGTTAATGGGTGCATCTGTAATTGTAATGTTCCTAGATGAAACCATTCAAAAAGGATGGGGTTTGGGTAGTGGAATTAGTATATTCATTATGGCAGGAGTTGCTCAACAAATTCTTTGGAGTTTGTTTAGTCCAATGCCTGCTGGTGATGGTGGAGCAGTTGGTGTATTTCCATTCATTGGTCAAATGGCGGCATATGGTGATGTGGCTGATGCGTTGTTTAGGTCTAATCAACTACCGAGCCTATTTGGTTTGTTCTTAACTGCAGGAATTTTAGCAATACTAGTTTACACTCAGGGAATGAAGGTAGAAATTCCAATTGTTTCTACAAAGTATAGAGGTTTTGCAGCAACTTATCCAATCAAGATGATGTATGTTTCAAACATTCCTGTAATTTTGGCTTCTGCGTTAACAGCAAACGCTGTATTTATTGGACAAATGTTTTGGTCGCAATTTAATCCACGTAACAATAATGTATTTTTGAATATTCTAGGACAATTCGATCCGACAGCACCTTCGTCACCTACTGGTGGAATTGTTTACTTCATTACACCTCCAAGAGGTTTGGATATAGCAGCACAGGATCCTCTTCGTGCTGTTGGATATGTAATATTCATGATTGCAATTGTAATTGTTTTTGGAAGATTATGGGTAGAACTTGGTGGACTCTCTCCGAAGAAAGCAGCACAAAATCTTTTGGATGCAGATGTTCAAGTACCTGGATTTAGACGTTCAAACAAACCAATTGAAACATTACTTAACAGATACATTCCATCAGTCACAATAATTGGTTCTGCAATTCTTGGATTAATTGCAGGTGTTTCAGATGTATTAGGAGTATTTGGTACCGGAATTGGAATCTTACTATCTGTAGATATTCTAATTAATTACTATAACCAATTAGTAAAAGAACAGGTGGAAGTTGTTATGCCACGGTTAGGTGCTTTACTTGGTAGAACGTAAAAAAGTTGTAATAGTTGGAATCCCTGGAGTTGGAAAAACTTCTCTAGTAGAGCGTATTGTTGAAATATTAAAAGCTGACAAACACAAAGCATGTGTTCATAGCTATGGAACAATGATGATGGAGCAGGCAACCGATAATGGTCTTTCTGATAGAGATTCATTAAGAAGATTACCTGTCTCAGAACAAAAAGCATTACAGAAAAAGGCTGCATCAAAAATTTCTGAATTGACTGATGATGTAATTTTCATTGATACTCATGCATTCATTTCAACCAAAGAAGGATTTTATCCAGGTTTACCAAATCATGTCATTGAAATTCTTGAACCAACACATTTCATAGCAATCTCTGCACGTCCAGAAGAAATCTATAATCGTCGAATGAAGGATGATTCTAGAAATCGTGATAAAATTTCAATCGAAGCAATAAAAAAGGAACTTGCAGTTCAAGATGCTATGTTATCAAGTTGTTCAGTTTTATCTGGATCTCCAATGAAAGTCATATTGAATAATGAAGGAAAGATCGATAAAGCAGCACAAAATGTAATAGATGCTATAGGTGTTGGTGCTTAATGGAATTCAATTTTATTTTAAACTTCATTGATGTAGTATTTCTTCAGATGGATTTCTTTGGAATGAGAGAAGGTCCATTGGGCAGTGATGATCCTATAATAAAAGGTGTAATTTTATCAATGTTGGCAGTTGCAGCATTTGGTATTGCATTAAATCTGATTAATGCATCAATTAGAAAAAAAATGGTTGATCAAGTCAAACAGAGAAGAATTACCAAAGAAGTTAGAGCTTGGCAAAAAGAGAGAATGGCTGCATTTAGATCAAAAGATCAAGCAAGAATTGCTAATGCAAATAAAAAATCTGCTTACATGAATAAAATGAACATGGAAATGATGCAGATGAATATCAGACCTATGATGATTACAATTATCCCTTTGATGTTAATATTTTATTTTGTCCTTCCACAATTATTCTCATACACTGTTGCATTATCTCCAATTCCACTAAATGTTATTCCAGGTGATTGGTTTGAACTAACATGTACTGCTATCAAAGTTGAAGAAGGTGCATATTGTCAAGATGAGAATGCATTGTACTTGTGGGCTTGGTATTTCCTAGCATCAATTGCATTTAGTGGACTCATCATGAAACTAACTAAAACACAAATGGATTTAGGATAATTGTCAAAATCCATCGTGGTGTCTGGTCCTCCTGCTATAGGAAAGACAACTGTAGCAAAGGGACTTGCAAAAGAATTCAATCTAAATTATCTTAGCGGTGGAGATATTTTGAAAGAACTTGCAAGTGAACAAGGATTTTCTTCAAGTGGTGATGATTGGTGGGATACTGAAGATGGAATGAAATTTCTTAATCAAAGAAAAGAAAATTCAGAATTTGATAAAAAAGTGGATGAAAAACTAATTGAATTATTTGAAAAAGGTAATGTTGTTATCACTAGTTACACCCTTCCTTGGTTAATTGACACTGGAATAAAATTATGGTTAAATGGAACTGTAGAAAATAGTGCAAAAAGAATGCAAAATCGTGATAATATGGATGCATCTTCTGCATTGGACGTTGTCAACAAAAGATTTAATGAAAATAAATTAATCTACAAAAACCTCTATAATTTTGAATTTGGAGATGACCTCTCAGTTTTTGACAAAATCATTGAAACTGATGGGATAAATGCAGTACAAGTATTAGAAATTGCTAAAACAACTGTGAGAGAATTATTTTGACCCTAAAACAACTCGAAAATCTTGTAAAAATAGATGATGATGTGACAAATCCTGAAAATGGAACATATTATGACAAACGAACAATTGAACAGCTACTTGAATATGGTTTAATTCTAATTGATAAGCCTCCGGGACCCACAAGTCATGAAGTTGTTGCATGGGCAAAAAGAATTTTAGAGATACCTAAAGCAGGTCATAGTGGAACCCTTGATCCACAAGTTTCGGGCGTTTTACCTCTTGGTTTAGGAGAAGGAACAAAAGCTCTTGGTGTGTTATTGATGGGTCCAAAAGAATATCATGCATTAGGTCGATTACATTCATTACCATCTAAAGAAAAACTAGAGCAAATTCTTGAGTTATTTCGTGGTGAAATTTTCCAAAAACCTCCACAACGTTCTGCTGTTGTAAGACAAACTAGGAGTAGAACTATCTATGAACTAGAACTTTTAGAACAAAAGGAACGTCTAGTTTTATTGAGAATTTTATGTGAAGCAGGAACCTATATTCGAAAATTGTATTATGATATGGGTGAACTACTTGGACCTGGTGGCTCTATGATAGAATTACGTCGTTCACGTGTTCATCAATTTAATGAAAATAATCTTGTCACTATGCATGAATTAGCTGATGCGTATGCAACATGGAACGAAAACAATGATGATTCAAAACTTTTGAAAATCATTCATCCTGTTGAAGAAACTCTAAGTGAAATAAAATCTGTTGTTATTCGTGATTCTGCAATAGATTCTATGTGTCATGGTGCACAATTAGCCATACCTGGAGTTTTACAAATATCTCCATATCTTGAAAAAGGTGATCTAGTTGGAATTTATTCTCAAAAAGGTGAGATTGTTGCATTAGCAGAATCATTATTGTCTGAAAATGAAATTAAAGAGCAAACAAAGGGATATGCATTTCAAACCAAAAGAATAATCATGAAACCAAATACCTATCCAAAGAATTGGCGTACAAACACACCTCAAAAAGAATAGAAATTGTTTCCTAGAGGTTTACTTTTTGCAATAATTCTTGGTGTTGTTTCTGGACCTATTTTTGGAATTATTTTATATGAATTTGGTGTAGAAGAACAACTTGTTTATGTTGATGGAACATCTTTATCAATTGTTACAGAAAAAACCAATTTTACATTAGGAGAGCCAATTTCTATCACAATTGTTAATTCAGGAACTGATGAACTAAAATTTCCTGATGCGTCTTATGGATTAATAGTGAAACAATTAGACAGCATTCCAATTTTTTCACCTACTGCTGCTCAGGTTATATCCGATTTAGATTCTCATGAAGAAGTAACTTTTGTCTGGGATCAAATAAAAAATAATGGTGATCAAATATTGGAAGGTACATACAAAATCACATCTAAAGCAATTACACTAGATGGAAACATCATAGAAAAAATTGTTATAATTCATGTTTTCAAATAAATTAATAATGCATTTTTATAATCACTGTCAAATTATTATTTAGCGAAAGCTAATGCCGAGGTCGCCTAGCCTGGTAGGGCGCGTGCCTGGAAATCTTAAAACCATAAAGCACGTTCTCGCAAGGGATCGAGAGTTCAAATCTCTCTCTCGGCGCCATCTTTAATTTAAAATTCTAGGTCATGTGTATTTGTATATTGAAAAAATTTGATATTGCAATTTTGGGTGGAGGAATTCTTGGCACAACAATTTCATATTGGATCTCAAATCTTTATGATTCAAGTGTATGTGTAATTGACAAAGAATTTGATGTTGCACAACATACTAGCGGACGAAATACAGGTGTTATTCATACTCCATTTTATTTAAATCCTGAAAAGAAAAAAATTTTTGCAAAATCTGCACATAGTTCACATGAGTTATGGAAAACACTTGCCAAAAATACGATGTCTCCTTGGAATGAAATAGGAACTATAGAAGTAGCTTTAAACGAAACACAACATAAGACATTAGAAAAATATCAAAAATGGGGAGTTGAAAATGGTGTTTTAGAAGAAAATCTTTTGTTACTTAATTCAAATGAAATAAAACAACGAGAAAAAAATGTTGAATGTTTTTCTGGATTATTATGTAAAAGTGATGTGTCTACAGATTATTCTAAACTTACACAAGAAATAAAAAATATATCTGTTCAAAATGCCACTGAATTTATTTTTCAGAAAAATGTAAAATCGTTTTCTAATACTGATGATATTGTCATTAACTTTACAGATAATTCTTCAATTAGATGTAATTATCTAATTAATTGTGCTGGTGGAAATTCATTAGATGTTGCAAAACAATTTGATTTGTTAGAATCATATTCTGATCTTCATTTTAGAGGTGAATATTGGATAGCTGATAACACTCATGCTGATATCGTAAATACAAACATCTATTCTGTTGCTAGACATCCTGAATTCCCTTTTCTAGATCCTCATTGGATAAAACGTGCTAATGGAACTACTGAAATTGGTCCTAATGCTGTACCTGTGCCAACACCTGAAACATATGATGGTTTTGTAACTGATATTCCATCCACTATCTCAAAATTAGGTGAAATTCTAACTGGAGGTGCTAAGAAATTATTACTTAATCCAGATTTTTTATCATTAATCAGTCATGAATTTAGAAGTTCAATTTCAAAAGATACAATGGTTCAACGTGTTATGAATTTCATCCCATCACTAAAACCAAATTATTTTAAAACAAAAGGAACTGCTGGAATACGTACTCCTGTTATTTCTCCAGATGGAAATTTTATTTCTGATGTTATGGAACGAGAAGGTCAAAATTCATTTCATATTGTTAATTATAATTCTCCCGGTGCAACTGGAGCGCCTGCATATTCTGCCTTGATTATTCAAAAACTACAAGATAGGGGAATTTTAAAAACACCAAATTCACAAAAAAACTCTTTATGGAATTTTAATTCTATAATAGAACAAATTTAATATTCCTTCAAAATAGAAGATTCATGTTCCCTGACAAATGTTCAGTAAAACATAATGGACGTGATTGTGTAAATCCACCTGAATATGTAGTGGAAATTGTTCATAATGATGATTCTTACATGGTTGGAATTACATGTGAAAAACATAAAGACGTTGTAACTTTTAAAATTGGAGAATTACAAAAAATAGGCAAAATACCTGAAGGTACACTTGAATTTCAGAAACTCAAAGCTGTTGGAACTGATTGTGTAAAAGGAAATCCAGATGATGTTTTAATTCAATTAGACTAAACTGAATAAAGTAATTTCTTTCCTTCTAATGCTAAAATTAAATTTTCTACAGTAATGTCTGACATTTTCTCTCTTGTTTCATTAGTTGAGCTTCCAACATGTGGTGCCAGAACAACATTTTCTAATTTTAATAATGGATTATTTTTTTGAATTGGTTCTGATTCATAAACATCCATTCCTGCACCTTGAATTTCTTTTTTCATTAAAGCAGTTACTAGCTGTTTTTCATTAACAATTTTTCCTCTAGATGTATTTATCAAAAATGAAGTTTTTTTCATTTTTTTAAAAATTTTTGAATTCATTAAATGATGTGTATCCTTATTGTATGGAACATGTAATGAAATTATATCGCTATTTTTGTAGAGCATATTTTCTGATACGTACTTTACTCTTAACATTTTTTCAATTTTTTTTGATATTGGTTTTCTATTATGATAAATTACATTCATACCTAAACCATTTGCTTTTTTTGCAACTTCTCTTCCAATTCTCCCCATTCCTATAATTCCAATAGTTTTTCCTGATACTTCTGTACCTGTATAATCATAGGCACCAAAAATTTGATTCCACTTTTTATTACGAATAATTCTGTCTCCTTCTGAAATCCTTCTTAAAGTATCTAAAATTAATCCAATTGTTAACTCTGCTGTTGCATTAGTTAAGACCTCTGGTGTATATCCAATCTTGATTTTTTGTAATTTTGCAAAATCAATATCGATATGATCAAAACCTACACTAAAAGTACTGATCACTTTAAGATTTTTTGCATTTTCAAGAACTTCTTTATCTACTAGATCGTACGGATGGCAAATTAAACCATCCATGTTTTTGATTTTATTAATCAAACTTTTTTTTGGAATTGGAATTTTACCTGTATGTAAAAATACGTTACATTTCTTTTCTAAATTATCTAGTGCAGATTTATGTAAACGTCTTGTAACTAATACATTGAAATATTTTTTCACTAATTTTGGTCAAACCATTTATAATATTTAATCATACTATGATTATTGTCTTCTTTTGATGATCTTCTAAATTGCTCTGAATGTAAAAAACTAATTGAACAATGTACTTGTGTTTGTACTTATTGTGGAGAACGTGATAAATGTGAATGTGCATTGTTTGATGCTGCAACAGGTGAATGAAATGAGCTCTGACTTCACATGGATGATTGGTGGGCCACAAGGTAGTGGTGTTGAAACTGCTGCTAATATCTTTTCTCAAGTTTTCTCAAAAATGGGATATCAAATATTTGGAAAACGTGAATATTACTCTAACATTAAAGGAGAGCATAGCTATTTTGCAGTTCGAATTTCTGATAAACAAATTCGTTCTAGCATAAAAGGTACAAATATGCTGATTGCATTTGATGCTGAAACTATTTTTCGTCATGCTAATGATGTATTAAAAAATGGAATTGTGATATATGATTCAACTTTAGAAAATGTGAAAGTTTCAGATGTTATTACATTTGATAATGATTTTAAAGAACGTTTGGAATCTTTCTTAAAATCTAAAAATAAAGATGATACTATTAAAGGAATTTTGGAATTGGCATCTGAAAATGATGTATCCATACATTCTGTTTCTTTTCGAAGCCTTTTGATAGAACTTTCAGAAAAATTAGAAAACCCTCGAATAAAAAATATGAGTCGTATGTTCAATGTTTTGGGTGTTTCTCTTTCATTAGGATTGTTAACGATACCTCCAGAAAAATTAATTGAATCTGTAAACTCAATTTTTTCAAAAAAGAAAATTATTGCTGAAATGAATGTATCTGCTGCAAACTTTGCTTACAATTATGCTGCTGCAAAATTTGAAAATGCAGATATAAAATTTAACACATATGAAATTGAAAAAAATACACTACTAGTTCAAGGATATTATGGAACATCACTTGGAAAAATAATTGCAGGATGTAGATTTCAATCATATTATCCAATTACACCTGCAACTGATGAAAGTAATTTTCTTGAGACCAATGAAATACTTGATGTTGATGAGGATCGTCCAGGTTCCACACTTGTCATTCAAACTGAAGATGAAATTTCTGCAATAGGTATGGCAATTGGTTCATCTTTAACAGGTGTACGTTCTGCAACATGTACCTCTGGACCTGGTTTTGTATTAATGATTGAATGTTTGAGTTGGGCAGGAATCAATGAAGTTCCTGTCGTGATTACATTTTATCAAAGAAGTGGTCCATCTACTGGTTTACCTACACGTCATGGTCAAGATGATCTACTATGTGCTATTAATTCTGGTGTCGGTGAATTTCCTAGAATTGTTTATGCATCCGGTAATGTATCAGATAGCTTCTATGATACAGCCAATGTGTTTAACTATGCTGATATCTTTCAGGTTCCTGTCATACATATGATGGATAAATTCATTGCTAGTTCTGTTACTACTTGTCAGCGATTTGATGAAACAAAAATCAATATTGACAGAGGAAAATTACTAGATAAAGTTAGTTCAAATGATTACCGACGATTTGAACATACGGCAGATGGACTGTCTCCAAGATCAAAATTAGGTTTAGAAAATGGAATATTTTGGAATACTGGTGATGAAAGTGATGTTGAAGGTCATATTTCTGAAGATCCAGTTAACCGTGTACAAATGATGGACAAAAGACAGTCTCGTTTTGAGTATATACTAGAAAAAATTCCCGAATCTGAACAAATCATGAAACATTCTGATGGTGAATTTTGTGTAGTTTCTTGGGGTTCTACTCAAGGTCCTATTCTTGATGCAATTGAAATGTTAAAAAATGATGGAATTAACATTGGATTTATTGAAGTCAAACTTCTACATCCATTTCCAAAAGATCTCTTAAAAAAATTATTTTCACATTCTAAAACAATTATTGATGTTGAGGCAAACTATAGTGGTCAATTAGGTTCTCTAATAAAACAAAATTTAGAAAAAGATCCTGATTATTATATTCTAAAATTCACAGGTAGACCAATGACATGTACTGAATTATACAATACATTAAAGAAAATTGTAAATAACAATGCTGAAAAAAGAGAGGTTTTAACATATGGCGCTTAAGGTAGGAGACTACAAAACAGACGTACACAATGATTGGTGTCCGGGATGTGGTGATTTTGGAATTGTAAATTCAATTCAAATGGCTTTGGCAGAAATGGAAATACCTCGTCATGAAACCGCAATATTTTCTGGTATTGGTTGTTCTGGAAAAACATCTCATTTCATCAATGTATTTGGAGTTCATACTTTGCATGGACGTGTTTTACCTTTTGCACAAGGTGCAAAAATATCTAATCCAAATTTAAAAATTATTGCTGTTGGTGGTGATGGGGATGGTCTTGGAATAGGTGCAGGCCATTTTGTTGCAGCGGGTAGACGTAATGTAGACATGACATATATCATATTTGATAATGCAGTATATGGATTAACTAAAGGTCAAGCATCTCCAACTTTGAAATTAGGTGAAAAAACTAAATCATTACCTACTCCAAATACAAATTATAATGTAAATCCCATTGGACTTGCAATTACTAGCGGTTTTACATTTGCTGCAAGAGCTTATTCATATGATATTCGTCATCTAAAAGATCTAATCATCGCAGCAATTAATCATAAAGGTTTGGCATTTGTAGATGTTCTACAACCGTGTCCCACATATAATGACATCAATACAAGAGATTGGTTCAATGGTGTGGATAGAAAAGATGAAACTACACAAAAGCCTATGCCACGTATTTACAAATTAGAAGATACCGATTATGATCCTGTAGTACACTATAGTGATGAAACTGAATTAAATCAGAAAAAAACGCAGGCCATTGTAAAATCACTTGAATGGGATAATCGAATTCCAATTGGAATATTTTATAAAAATGAACTGATTACTCCGTATACTAGAAGATTAGTTGATAAAATTCCAAATTATATCGAAAATCCTTCAGCGTTACAAAATATATCAAAAAATCATACTCCTACAACAAAAATTGATGAAATACTTGATTTATACAAAATTTGATCATCTTGACAAATGATTATTAGACAGTTTTTTCTATTTTACAACTATTGAATATAACTGAGGTTAACAGAATATTTCGAAAATCTATAATCAATGAATTTTTTATTCCAGAATTGACAAAACTTGATTTTAAAAAATCAAATGTCAAACATCCTGAAATATCTACTGATGGTCTGATGCAATCTAATTTACTTCATATTTTCTTTGATGTTGAAACTGGAAATGATTATCCTGATGGTGATGAATGGTTTATCACTGAATTTCTTTTTCCATATCAAATGAAATTACCTGATAATTTGAAGGGAACTGATTATTTTACAACTATCTCTGTAGATGATGGAAAAAATTTTTGGCATCATCGTGAATTAGTTCGTTACAAATATGGAAAATCAAAGAAATTAGATGAATCTTTAGATTTTATTGAATCAAAATACAAGGAATTACATGAACTAGTTGAACCTCTAGAAAAAGAGATTAAGTAAATAATTTCCATCCATTTTGAGAGTTCACAAATTTCTTCTCATTTGCAAAGACTGTATTTAATCGCCATCTTGCTGCATCCTGATCAAAATTGTAAATCACTTTACTCACGTTTTTTGGAAGATTTTTCTCATCTAAATGATATGGTAATAATTCAACAACAAAATCTATTTTTTCAACTTCCATCTTAAACCATTGACTCTGATCAGACTGAATAATAAAATTAATGTCTGGTTCTCCTGAAAAATTCAATTCAATTCTTAGTGCTTTGCCATCTCCTCTCCTTCGTTTCATTTCTTTAAAAACTCCTTTTAGTCTATCCCATTCTTTATAATCAAACCATTTGAAAAATTCATCATTAAATGAATATGGAAAAGCTATTTCCAAATGACTAACAAATTTTTCTTCATATGTGTTTTCTATCTCTTCATCATCTGTTTGAAATCTTTTATCTAGAATACTTGTAATTACATTAATTTCCCATGGAGAAATACCATAATGCTTCATAAATAATGGTTTTATTTGATCTGACACGAACTTTATTCTTCTAATTAATAATTAAAGCTTCAAAGTGTATGCAAATATTTCCACAAATACATTGCGCCTACAGTTCCAATCATAAACAACATTGGTTTCCATGCAAAAACTGGTATGTCTGGAGTAACTAATTTTATCTTGTATTCATCTAAAACTTTGTTAACGTATTTGCTGATTCTTTTATTTAAAATATCATATTTTATTCCATTTTTCTTTAAAATTGATTCAATTTCATAAATTACTGCAGTACGTTGACTAAACAAATGTTGTAAATAATCTCTGGAAATTTCAACTTCTCCTTGAATTGAAATACTATTTTCTGTATTAGAAAATAATCTGACGTGCATTTCCCAGGGCTTTTTTAATTTCAATGATAGCCCATCTCCAATTTGCAATGGTTGTTTATGTTCAAATTTCACTGTTGTAAATCCTTCATTAAATAGAATTTTTCTCATTTTTTCTGCACTCTCTTTAACAATCAAATGTAATTCTTCAACTCCGGTCATCTTATCAACATGAATTTTTTCATCTTTATCATCTTCACATAGAATTGTTTTGGGATATCTAGTTACATACTCCATTAAATCATATCCAAGAAATCTCATATTTAATGATATACAATCAGCGAAACAAGTATGGTGGTACATTTTTGTTTCTCGCATCCTTTTTGGTCCAATCTCTGGATTGAGTTGTTTTGTACACGCCTATACTTGTACATATTCGATGTTGTGCGCGTTGTAACCGTATGCATTTGTTTGCAGCGTGCGCTAGAGTTGCTCGTTCCAGTTTTCCATACACGCATTGTAATAGTCGTTGTACTCCTGTTCACAATCCATACAATGCTTATCGCTATTGACTGCCCACTCGTCGTTCTTAGGTGTACAGCCACACTCTATACATTTTCTCATGATATTTTTAATACGGACAGGTCGGGCTAATTGAAAAACCTAGGACGCATCTTCATTAACTGTAAAATTACCAGATAAAACATTAAAAATATCATTATGAAAAAAATTGTTAAATTTCCGTACCCAGATTTTTGAA
>CALBOT010000069.1 GCA_937896695.1 uncultured Candidatus Nitrosopelagicus sp.
TAGAATATTTAACTTCAGCATCTTCTTCTACGATCTCAGGCTCTTGTGCCTCGCGTTCCAGACTTGCCCAGGCTATTGGGTATTTCCGGCCCCGAGCCTGTTCTTGGACCGCTTGAGCCAGGTGACTCCCAAGTCTTTTCGCTAATCCGTCATCCTCACCTATCATATTTTCATTTTGCGATGGCTTTGACGCCGAGTAAAGGGACCTCTTGGGGCAAAATGGCCAGAATCTATTGACATAGGCGCCATGGCTGCATAATACCTCCCTCGGATGGCGCGATACCCAAGTGGCTAAGGGAGCGGTCTGCAAAACCGTTATTCACCGGTTCGAATCCGGTCCGCGCCTCCATCTTTCCCCTTCCGATTCCTTTTCGCAACACGACAACCGGGTATCGGTGCATCCACATTTCCTGGACACGACCTATATCTCTGTCCAAAAACGAAAAAAGCCGCGTCGTTCAGGACGCGGCTTTTAAGAGTTTACTCAGTTGGGTCAATTAGAACGCTTCGTCAAATACGACGTCACCTTCAACACCCACTTGGTAAGCGCTTACACGACGCTCAAAGAAGTTTGTAACCTCTTGGACGTCTTGCAGCTCCATGAAGCCGAACGGATTCTTAGTGTTAAAACGCTTCTGGTAGCCTAGGTTCACCAACCGCTGATCCGCGATGTATTCGAGATACTCACGCATTTGGGTTACTGAGAGACCACTCACACCTTCTTGAACTCTTAGCTTCTTTTCAGAATCTCCAAATCCACATTGTTGTCCTTCAAAACAGTTTATTTGTGAAACACTAGGAGGATCTACCTTTACAGATACGTTATCATAGTAATAGATATTGTTTATTTTTCCAGATATACGAACTGTCTCACCAGAAGTGAATTCATCTTTTTCCAAGTTTACAGAAATTGTTGGTTTCAGTCCACCTTTTAGTGAAGAGTCAGTTATTTTCACAGATGTTTCTTCATGATAGCCAAAATAATCCGCTTTTACCGCATAAATGCCATCTTTGAAAACTCCAGCACGTAACTCAAAAACAGTTGCGTAATTTCCATCAGCATCAGGATATGCCTTGTATTTCATATCAGTTAAGAGAAGTTTTTGTTGTTTCATCAGTATAGTTCCATCATATCCAGTGTGTTTTGCATCAGAACCTCTAGATGTTTTCTTATCTTCATTTCCACGAATGACTTCTCCATTTTCATCTACACGATACGAAGTACCAGAACCTGTACCTCCACCACCAGTGTAATTTTCATCTGCATCAGGCACAGTTTGTACACTTGAAGCTCCGGTAACAGTCATTGAACGAGGATAAGGTATCGAAACTTCAACATAATTCATCATTGCTTGAGCATAATTAGTAGCATAAGAAGAACCACCTTGAGTTTGTGCACTTGTTCTAGTAGATGATTGATCTAATTCAACGCCAGTTTTTGGAACCACTTTTCCAGTAACGACTAGTTTATCACCTACTTGAAATTTTAAATTTTCACCACACACTACGGATTCCATGGAAGGTGGAATTTCACCTTTTCCTATGCTTCGTAAATCTTTTAGAATTTCATCAACATGTGCACGGTTACTTTTACAGATTTCCATGGTAAGTGGTTCTTGAGATTTAGATTCAGGTATAATTTCAGATTGTGCAGATTTTACTTCAAATGTGAGTGATTCTGATATTCCAGAAAGTGCATGTACGACTTTTGCAGTGTAAACACCATAATCAAATTGTATAGGATTTAATACAACATTAATTTGATAACCTCCTACAGAATCAGGATATGCAGTAAATACTAAAGGCATGACTTGATTGCCAACAGTTCCTTTTGCAGATTCATTACTTTTATTATTTTTATCAAATACATAATTTATTGGAGTTCCAGATGAATCAACAAAAGTTAATTCTACAGAATTACGCATATTATTTCCAAGTTCAGGTTTATGATAATCTAAAATTTTTCCAGTTAATGTTAAGCTAGAGCCAAGCACATAACTAGATTTGTCAAGCTTTAATCCTAGAGGAGTTCTAACATCAACAAAGGATTCAGGATCTTCAACAACTTTGAAATATGCTATACCATCTCCAAAATATTCAGAAACAACTATTTTATAATCACCATAAGAGCTTGCATAATTTTCATTTGCGGAAACATTCTCAACAAGTTTAAATTCATATTCAAATGTGCCATCTCCATTTAATCTCACCCTATCTTGCAAATCAAATGGATCAGGTGCAAGATATCTTGCATCAGAACCTATTGCAGATGAAGATAAAATTCCAGTTTGGGTTACTCGTAATTCAAGATCTTCAACCCAAATATCATTACTTCTGCCAGTGACTTTTATAACATCACCGACAGAATAGATTTCTTTGTCAGTAGATATGGATATGAGAACATCTTCTTTTACATCTTCACTTAGAATAAAACTAGCACTTGCATTTATGACATCCTCAGATGAATAATAACGAGGGTTTTGTGATTTGTATGTGCCTTCAATTGTATATGTGCCATAAACAGGATTTACAGTTTCCATAAATAACTGAGTTGAGAATGCAAATAACTCTCCAGCACCTTGTTGAAATACTTTTGAAAATCGTTCATTTGGAAAAATTGTTCCTTCAAATATAATTTCTTGATTAGGATTAGTTACAGTGTAATCTAATCCACCGTATAGTATTTCAGAATTAGTGTCTGCAGACAATATTACAATTTCTCCAGGAATGTAGGATTCCTTATCAGTAGAAATTTGTAAATTATTTTTTCTAGATTCAGAAACAGATGAATCATCTTCAGGATTTATAGTGAAATTTAGTTCTGATGAATATTCACCATAAGAAATTTTTACGTCATAACTACCTTGGTTAAAACCTAAAACTTTTTGAAGGTTTAATGTTGTTGAAAAACCTAGATTTCGGTCAGGAAATAGAGCGAGATTTTTGAAATAATTTGGTCCTTGTACGTTAATCTTAACCATCTCAGGAGCAAACATATCAGTAAATAGTTCTTCGGAAACATTTCCAGCAATAGTTACTTTTTCATTAAAAATATAATCAGTGTTATCACCAAGAGTCGCAAATAATGAAAATTCAGTTTCTTGTGTAACAGTAAGTTTTCCATTGGAAGATTTTGGAGTCATTCGTTTCAATTCCCAATCAGAAGTAGAATCAGTGTCAAATCCATCCGTTGATCTTTGCCATGAAAAATTATTATTTTCTAAGTCTTCAATTAATGGAGTTTCATCAATTAAATCTCCCGTCATATCACGGAGTGTAATAGTTTCACCAAAATCTTTAAACCAGAAATTCACATGTGTAAAAGCGACAAACGAGTTTGGCTCTATAATTGTACCATCTGGAATTTCATATGTCTTCCAAGTTGCAGATGGAGATATTGTCCATCCACTAACATCAATGTCTATTTGTGTTGGATTGTAAAGTTCTACAAATTCAGAGGTATCTGAACCTGCAGGATTAGTTTCAACTTCATTAATTACAATTTCTGAAACAAAGGAGCTTTGTGACATTCCAGGAGTTATAGTACCACCTAACAATAAAATCGCCATTAGGCCAAATAATAGAGGGTTTTTCAAATGCATTTACTAATCATATTCCTTTTTTTAGCAATAATAGAATCAAATTGAGAAAAAGTTGATCCGTTTGTCAAAGTCTTATATCTTTTTGAGAACAATATGGCAAATTAGGCATGAATTGGTATAAACCACTCGTAGAAATCATACATTTTTGAATTTTTTTCTATCACATATCGGACATTTCCCATTCTCAATTTTTGAACCACATGTCACACAAATTCCTTCACCAACTGATTCTTCAATCATTTTTTTCCTACGTCCAACAAAAATACGAATTCCAAAATAAATTGCCAAGGAAATGATTATCGCATAAATAGGAGCAAGTCCAACACCCATCAAACCTATTAGAAAAAACAATATTCCAATAATTAATAGAAAATCTTTTCTTTTGAGTGCCAAGTAATTTCTCAATTTCATGTATTGATAAAAAGTTAATGCCAAACTCAGAGCCAATAGATTATTTCATTCAAGTGTCCATACTCTAACTCTTCTTCATCGTTCAGCGAATAATATCATAATTCTTTGTATAAATATGTAAAATGGGAGCGGCGAGATTTGAACGCGCGACCTCTGCGTCCCAAACGCAGAATCATACCAAGCTAGACCACGCTCCCAGCGAACAAAAACAATTGCCCAATTTAAACAATAGAATCTTAACTGAGTAGAATAACGGTAGCATATGGGACTTGATGATTATATTAAAGCAGGAAAAATTGCAGGCGAAGTTAGAGAAAATGTACGAAATACAAATTGGGTAGGAAAAACAGTATACGAAATTTGTGAATATGTTGAAGGGGAAATTAGAAAACGAGGAGCCAAATGTGCATTCCCAGTAAACACAAGTATCAATGAAATAGCAGCACATTATACAGCTGAACCAAATGATCCAATTACAATTACAGAAGATGATCTTGTAAAAATTGATCTAGGTGCACAGATTGATGGATACATTGCAGATACAGCAGTTACAGTATGTTATAATCCAGAATTTGATACACTAGTACAAGGTGCAGAATCTGCATTGAATAATGCAATGTCAATGATGAAAGTTGGAGTCAAATCAAGTGATGTTGGAAGAACAATAGAAAAAACTATCAAAGATTTAGGATTAATTCCAATTGCAAATCTTAGTGGACATTCATTAGAACAATACACAATCCACGCAGGAAAAACAGTTCCAAACATTTGGTCAATTGGCTCATTTAATTTTCCAAATGAACAAGCATTTGCATGTGAACCATTTGTAACAACAGGAGATGGATTGGGATTTGTTCATGAAGGAAAAGTGAAAAACATTTTTGCGTTGGCGTCAAGAAAGAAAACCAAAGATAAGGAAGCAGATGAGATGTTAAATTACATATGGGATAATTTTAATTTATTGCCATTTGCGTTAAGATGGTTACTTGAAAAATGGGAAGAGAAAGATGCCAGAAGAATTTTAGAGGTTTTAGTTAAGAAAAAGGCAGTTCATGCATATCCAGTGCTTGTAGAAGGCAATGGTCAAAGAGTTGCACAAGCAGAACATACATTCATTCCAAATGATAATGGAGTAACAATAACTACTAATCCATAGTTAGACCAAAAATTTTTGTGACTAACATTTTCCCATCACAGTCAGAACAATTTTCAGTAGTAGTAAAAACAATATCACCGTCAGTGAATTTTCTTTTCTTTATGGCTTTACATGAATTACATTCCATCAAAGTGTAACAAGTAGAAGTTTTATTTTTTGATTTACTCATTGTGAGACACCAATAGTATTTCCTACACCAATTACAAGAACAGTTTGACCAGCAATAGTGTTATCTCGTATCATTTGATAAAGTTCATCTTTTACGGTTTTTGCACTATTTGCAATATCTTCAGTCATCAGAGTAATGGCTTCATGAATTGATTGTTTTACAACAAGAGCAAGAATTGGAATATTATTCTTAGTGGCAATTTCTTCTATTTTAAATCTCTCAGTACCGATACCACCAATTGCAGCACCAAAACCTTTTGCGATAGATGCAGAATCTTCACCTTCAAGTTTTAATGATGCATCAATCATTATCACAAGATCAGGTTTTTTGATAGATATTATTTTTTCAAGTCCATCTCCAGGACGGCCGACAGTTGCATTTGGGCCTTCAGCTTTCATTAGAAATAGTTCTCTATCTTCAAAACTTGTTTTTGACCAAACAGTTTCAAATGCAGCAGATTCTTTAGTAGTATCTAACATCATTTTGCCAACAATCATGGGACCAATTCCATCACCAATTGGTTGACCGTTTTTGATTGCAGGCATTGCATCTTTCAAAGCAACAGATTCTTCCATAATGAACGGAATCATCATTTGTAATGGTAAAATTAATGGAAAGTTTTTTTGTTTTTTTGCAGTAAGGTAAAGATGTCTAGTATGCTTATGGAATAATTGTAACGTGGTAACTATTTCTAACAAATTTTGAAGCTTGGATAATTCCACAGAAGACAAATTAGAAAACATTCCATTAATTTGTAATCGAATAAAATCTTCTCTTGAACGAACCAAATGATTGATTTTTGTAATAATTCCATTTGGATCCATATCTACAGGCATGATTGTGAAATAATCAAAAAAACTATCCAATTTTTTTGACGGATCAGATTTAGAAGTAAGATTGTTTTTTACATAATTCAGAAAATCTTTTTTTGTTGATTCTGTGTATTCTTCTAATTTCCCAATTTCTTTTTTAATTTCATTTGATGAAATCATAAGCTGTATACGTTGTCCGTAAAAAACAAAGATTATGACAGGAAGAATCCATATAAGCATCATTAGTGTGTCAGTATCTTCACCAACCCATGCCAAAAATTCATCAAAATTGTAATCCAAAATTCCCAACAATCAAGTACTTTAATTTTCTAATTTAATCATATCCATGTAATTAAGAGTGAAAATACATGATTTCACGAGTATTTTTATTAATGATATTTTTTTAAATTGAGATATGCCACAGACAAAGCCTATCATTAGTATTGAAAATGTGGTGGCATCAGCTACAGTAGACCAAAAAATGGATCTTAATGATATTACAAAAAAATTTCCAGATGTAGAATATCATCCAGATCAGTTTCCAGGATTAGTGTTTAGATTGAAAAGTCCAAAAACAGCTACACTAATCTTTACTTCAGGAAAAATGGTTTGTACAGGTGCAAAATCAGAACAGATGTCAAAAAATGCTGTAAAAACCGTTGTTGAAAAATTAAGAAAAGGAAAAATCAAGGTTAAGAAAAACGCGGTTGTTACAATTCAAAATATTGTCGCTTCAATTAACTTAGGAGGAAGAATTCATCTTGAGCAGGCTGCAAGAACGCTACCAAGAAGTATGTACGAACCAGAACAATTTCCAGGTTTGATTCACAGAATGCTTGATCCAAAAACTGTCATCTTGTTGTTTTCTTCAGGAAAGCTTGTATGTACAGGTGCAAAAAAAGAGGAGGACGTATACCGTTCAGTGAATAATTTACATGCACTTTTAGAAGAAAAAAAATTAATGGTTTACGAGTAAATGATTATTTGATTTTTGTTCCTGCAGGAACATCATCACTAACAGTTAGCCAGAAAGGTTTATCGTCAATATCAGCTGCCAATAGCATTGCGTTTGATTCAACTCCAGCCATTTTTTTAGGTTCAAGATTAGCAACAACAATCACTGTTTTGCCTATTAGATCCTCAGGCTCATAGAATTGAGCCCCTCCAATAATTACATCACGTTCTTCATCTCCAAGAGAAATTGTACCTTTGATAATTCTTGATTTTTCAGGAATTTTTTCAGTAGATACAATTTTTGCCACTCTTAGATCTAACTTTGAGAAATCATCATATGAGATATCATCCATAATGCATCAATAATTGACGGTTTAAAATTAATTTCTAAATTTTTGGACTATAATTAAGACGAAGTATTTGATAAACCTAATATCTTCCAGTAATTGGGTGAAAATATGGCAGAAATTAAAACATCTGTAACAATTAATGCAACTCAAGAAAAAATTTGGGATGTTATATCAGATATCGACAATGAACCAAAATTTTGGAAGGGAACAAAAGAAGTCAGAAACATTTCAAAAGATGGAAATCAAATATCAAGAGAGATTACCATTGCATTTCGTGATCAAAAATGCTTACAGAATGTAACAATTATTCCAAAAGAGACAATCAAAGCGGTTTTCACAAAAGGCGTTATTGTTGGAGAAAAAATTCTAACATTGAAAGATATGGAAAATTCGTGTGAATTAGAAGCAGTATGGGATGTAAAGCTTTCTGGAAAAATGGGATTGTTTACAGGCATAATAAAAAAACATATCAAAAGTGGAACAGAACAGGCATTACAAGCAATTAAAAAAGAAGTTGAAAATTAATGGTAGACATTTTCGTTGATGTTTTTAATTTTATTTTTACAGTAATACTTGTAGGAGTTTTTTTGGCATGGCTTTCATTGCTGAATTCCATGTATCAATCATTTACAAAGACACCATTTTTAGACACATTTCATAATACAAGTACAACAACACCAAAAGTATCAGTAATTTTACCTGCCAGAAATGAAGAAGAATTTATTTCAAAATGTTTAGAAACTTTAGGTTCACAAGATTATGAAAATTTTGAGATCATAGCAATTGATGACTCTTCAGAAGATAATACTGGACAGATAATTAAAAAATTTTCAAAAGAGAATTCAAAGATTATTCATGTCTGTGCAAGAGAGAAACCTGAAAAATGGATGGGTAAGAATTGGGCGTGTATAGAAGGATTCAAAAAAGCTACTGGAGAGATACTATTATTTACAGATGCAGATACAAAATTTAAAAAAAATGTAATAACATTAGCAGTATCACATCTACAATCAGAAAACCTTGATGCAATAACAGTAATTCCTCGACTTCGTTGTATTGACATAATTACAAAAATAACTTTACCAATGCTATCTACATTTTTACACTCAAGATATTCTGCATTAAACGTAAACAACCCAAAGAAGAAAGTAGGATACTTTTTTGGAAGTTTTTTTGTGATAAAACGAAAAGTGTATGAAGAAATTGGAACACATGAAATAGTCAAACAAGAGATAATCGAAGACGGAGCATTGGGCAAAATTACAAAAGAATCAGGTTATGCATTAAAAATGGTCAGAGGGGAACATCTGATTGAGGCATTGTACTCACGAAGTGCAAAAGAAATGTGGAATGGGTTAAAACGTCTAATGGTTCCACTATATCATCAAAGTTCTTCAACTGCAATAGGTGTATTTTTTGCAGTATTATTCATTTTATTCA
>CALBOT010000070.1 GCA_937896695.1 uncultured Candidatus Nitrosopelagicus sp.
GCAAAAGCTGAAAAAGAACGATTAGAAAAAGAAGAGGCTGAAGAAAGAGAAAAATCTGATCTTACATCTGAACTCAAAGCTGAATTAGATGATCTACGTAAGGAACTTGATTCTGTAGATGGTGATTCTGCAGATGGTGATTCTGTAGATAAAAAAACTCCTGAAGATGCAAAAGAAGCTTATGCTGCAAAAATGGCTGAGAAAGGTGCAACACTTCCAAAAGGATTCATCAAAGATGCAAAAGCAAACACTGGTCATTAACTAAAATCTGTCAAAAATTATATACTCATTTTGAGTTTCTATGACATGAGTAAATGGGCTGATTTTGTTGTTAGTGGAATAAAAAAAGGTCCAGGTCTAGCTAACATTTCACATGTTCGAGTTCATGAAGATTTTGAAGGTGAATTTGGAAAACCAGAAATTATTGATAAGAAAACTCTTGCATCTCATATCAAAAAAGGAAAAAAATATCTCACAATATATAAAAAAAATGAAACTGATTGGGAACCAGGTGAATTAATCATCACATATGTTCTAAATGGTGAAACACATATTCGAACTGATAGCAATAAAGTAGATGGTGATCATTTAGGTACATTACCTGAAATTGAATCTTAATATTTAGATAAGCGGTTTTTTCAGTATATACAATGGGAATTTCTGAAATAAATTACGATATACAGTTTGAACCTCTTTTCTCTAATTTCACATTCAAAGGAATGGAAATCTTATCATTTAAGACTACATCTTCAAACAAATTTGTATTAAATTGCGCAGAAATAAAAATACAAAAATGTTACATCCTCTCAAAAAATAAAACAATTGATGTCAATTTCAAACTAGATGAAAAGAAAGAATCACTTTCTATCACTTCAAAGAGTAAAGTTTCAGGAAAAATTAAACTCTGTATTGAATATACTGGAATCTTAAATGATCGTTTACTGGGATTTTACAGAAGTAAATACACTGATCCTTCTGGAAAAACCAAATACATGGCTACTACCCAATTTGAAGCCGCTGATGCACGAAGAGCATTTCCATGTTGGGATGAACCTGCTACAAAAGCCACTTTTGATGTTTCTCTTTTAGTAGAGAAAAACTACATGGCAATTTCAAACATGCCTATAAGAAAAAAACAAAACTTCGGTTCAAAAATTATTTATGAATTCGAACGTACTCCGATAATGTCTACTTATCTTCTCTATCTTGGAGTTGGAGAATTTGAATATGTAGAGACTAAATTAAGAAATATCCAAATTCGTGTTCTAACTACAAAAGGTAACAAGAACAAGGCAAAACTATCTTTAGAATTAACAAAAAAATTCCTTGGGGAATATGAAAAATATTTTGGAATAAAATATCCTTTGCCTAAACTCGACATGCTTGCAATACCTGATTTTGCTGCTGGTGCAATGGAGAACTGGGGTGCAATTACCTTCCGTGAAACTATTCTACTTTATGATCCAAAAACATCTTCCACTAGAACCAAGCAATTCATTGCAGAAGTTATATCTCATGAATTGGCACATCAGTGGTTTGGTAATCTAGTTACTATGAAATGGTGGAATGATTTGTGGCTAAATGAGAGTTTTGCAACTTTCATGGCAACAAAAATTGTGGATAAATTTTATCCTGAGTGGGATTTGTGGGACCAATTCTTAGAAGATGCAATGAACACTGCAATGTCACTTGATGCATTAAAGACCTCTCATCCTATTGATGTTAAAGTAAATCATCCTTCGGAAATTAGAGAAATTTTTGATTCTATATCTTATGATAAAGGTGGATGTGTGTTGCGAATGCTAGAACATTTTGTAACTGATAAGAATTTTCAAAAAGGTCTTCAAAAATATCTTAAAAAATATGCATACTCAAATGCAGAAGGTCGTGATTTATGGAAATCTATAGGCGAGGTAGCAAAAAAACCAATTGACAAAATGATGAATACTTGGATTGATCAGGTTGGTTTTCCTATTGTATCTGTAAACAGAAAAGGATCACAACTTTCCTTGAAACAATCTCGTTATCTTCTAGAAGAAACAAAAACAAGCAAAAAAGGAATTTGGAAAATACCTTTAATTGTCGATGAAGGAAATGTTTCCACTTCACATATCATGAATAAAAAATCTCAGTCAATTAAACTCAAAAATAAAGAACGAAATTTCATAATTAATTCTGGCCGAACTGGATTTTATAGAATGGATTATGACTCTGAAACTCTGGATAATTTGTCTCTTCTAATTGATGAAAAAATACTCAATTATGTGGATAGATGGAGTATCCAAAATGATTATTATTCACAATGTGTAACTGGAAAAAAGAAATTACAGGATTATCTTGATTTTACGAATGCATACTTTGATGAGGATAATTACATCTCCTCTCTAAATTTGGCTCAACATCTCTATTCATTATATTCGCTCACTCATAAGGAAAAATTTTCTGATGAGATAAAACAATATTCATTTAATTTCCTTAGAACCATTTTTGACCGTTTAGGCTGGGATGCAAAAAAGAATGAACCTCATACCAATGCACTTTTGAGAAGCTTTGCAATTTCAGGATTGGGAAAACTCGGTGATGAAGAAATACTAAAAGAATCAAAAAGAAGATTTGATAAATTCTTGAAAAACCAAAATAGCTTATCTGCAGATCTTCAAGAAACAGTTTTTGTTTTAGTTGCATGGAACGGAAATGAATCTACATACAAAAAGTTCACATCACTGTACAAAAAGGCAAAATCACAAGAAGAAAAACTACGATTTTTAGCAGCAATGTGTAATTTCCAACAAAAAACTCTTTTACTAAAAACACTAGAATTTACTCTAGGTCCCGATGTCCGTTCACAAAATATTCAAATGCCAATCATGCGTATTGCAGCAAATCTTCATGGTAAGGAATTCTTATGGGCATGGTTAAAAAAGAACTGGAAAAAGATTGTTAAAAAAGCTGGAATTGGTAATCCACTATTAAATAGAGTTGTAGCAAGTATTGGTCAAGTTGTTGATGCGAAACAAGAAAAAGAAATTCGTAAATTCTTTAAAGAGAATCCTTTACGTGGAACTGAAATGACATTGGAACAAACCATGGAGCGAGTTCGTGTCTCATCAAAATTCCTAAATTCCATAAAAAAGGAATTTTCATAATTGATTGCTCCACGAAATTTTCTAATCATTCTCATTGCCACTATTTCTGTTAGTGTTGTAATTCTCTTAAATTCTAATTATGAAAATGAAGATTTTAGTAATTTTACATTTGATGCTGTATATTTGAAAGATAGTAAATCTATACTGATTACTTTTAATGATGAAAATCAAAAATCTTCTTTTGTAATATTGGAAATCTTAGGTATGGAGGAAACATTTCATGAAGAATTTGAAATCTCAGATTCTAAATTTACAAGACTGGTTCCTATTGATAATATTCCAAAATATGGTTGGAAGACAACTCCTGTAACTTTGGAAATTACTTATGATGAATCTACAGTTTACATGAAAACTGAAATTCATAATGAAGATCAAATTTCTTCTCCCATCATTTTTGGAAAATAAGTAATTACTGGCACAACATTTACTTTTTAAATAGTTACTGTGTTTGGCGTAATTGTATACTTGATACTCGTGGTGTTGATTGCTGTGGTTATTGTATTCTCTGCTAAAACAAGATTAATGGAAAAATTTTAGAATTCACTTTTCAAATTCTTCAAAGATTGAGCATAGAAATTGGATAAAAATACTATAAATTCCTCAAATTCACTTTTTGTTGATTTTGCTGCAAAATATGACTCCCATGTAACCTTGACTGATTTTGAACTTTTTCTCTCAAGAGATATTGTTGCATGATATGCTTCTAAGGGCAATCCTGAAACCGCAATATATGAAAAATATTCTTTTGATTTCCATCCTACTACATGTTCTTCAACATCTGAACCATTATCAAAACTGATCACACGTTTAGCTCCCACACCTGTCTTTTTTTCTCCTAGAAATTTTGTTGATTTTTGACCATCTAACCAATCTAATTTTGTAATTTTACTAATTTTGGTCCACGCTTTCTCCAAATCTGTCTCAATGATTACAGATTTTTTAACTGAACCTGAATTCATATTGTCATACAATACTTCTCAAATTTATATAATTCAATTATTGATATTTTGATTATGGTTTTTGGTTGGGGTAAAAAAAAGAAAGTAGAGTATGAAGAGTCGGTAGAAATTCTGAGTTCATCTCCTCAAAACATCACGTTAGATGAAATTCCAAAAATTTTGAATGATATTGTTATACTTAGAAAAGGCACTTTAGCATCTGAAATAAAATCTCATAGAAATAGAATTGATCCTCAAAGAGAAGTTATACTAAAAATTGCAAATGAATTGTCTGAAGACGAATTAGATCCTGACAAGCTTGATCCACATTTTCAGATAATGGTTAATCGTGGAAAAAAAGAAGTTATCTCCGCAATAAAAAATGAATTTGGAAAACCATTTCCTGATATTGATTCCACCGATGATGTTATGCGATTCAAAAAAACATCCACTGCAGGAATAAACAAAGTAGGTGATATGCTTGGAAAACATTCCAAAGTAATACATCATTTTGCTCCAAAATATTCTAAAAAACTCACAAATGATCTAAAAGAACTCTCTGATGATCTGAAGGATGTAGATGAATTAATTGATAATTTCAATGTCACTGAAAATTCTGTCAAAACCATTAACGAATTGTTAGCCTCTAGAGAAAAAACACTAGAAAAATTATCTAAACAAACCTCTCGTATGGATGAACTAAAATCTTCTCTAAATGAAAAAAAAGAAAAAATAAAAAAAATCGAAAATGAAATTAATGACATTAAAAATTCTCTTGATTACAAAGAATACATGGATGTAAAATCTAAATTATCTGATTGTGATTCTGAAGAAGTAAACATACGTCATCATGTTAATGATGAGTTTACTAAAATTTCAAGACCGTTAGGAAAATTTGTCCATATCTCTTCTCATGATAAAGAGTTGAAGGATCTTACTGCCACTTTGGCATCTTCGCCCTATGATGTATTGGATAACACAAATTTACCTGGAATTAAAAACATTCTTGATTCTATTGTAACTGGTATTGATTCTGGATCTGTATCTGTAAAAGATATTTCAAAGTCCAAAGACAGTATACTTGAAATTAAAAACACAATTCCTACATTAATCTCGACAAAAGAAAAATTTGAAACAAAAAAACATGAATTAATTTCTAAACTTGACATTTTTGACTCCCAATCTCTTCACACTGCTGAAAACAATCTAAAACGAGAGGAATCTAACATTTCTGACATTTCATCAAAATTGAAGATTTTTGAAGATGAAAATCTTGTTCTCACTCATTCATTGCCTACGATATTGCATGAAATTGAAACAAATCTGAAAGATGTTACCTCCACATCATATACAATTTCATTAGATGATCAATGATTTTCAAAACAACAAAACTTGAACGTAGTCTTGTGTTTCTAAATGAAACTCGTGATGGAATAATTTCCTATTGTAAAATTAATCACCCTGATGAAATGATCTTGATTCTAAAAGGCCATTCAAAAAAAGGTAAAATGTTTGTTGAAGGTTTGGTTGTTCCACCTTTCCATGAAACTGGTCCTACCTTTGCAGGATTCCCTGCAAATCAACTTCCATTTGATTCTGATTACATTGGAATGGTACATTCACATCCTGTAGGAACTGCAGAACCCTCAATTGAGGATTTACACAATTTTTTTGGATTAGTTTCTGTAATAGTAAAATCTCCATATGAGGATGAGGATATTTTTGCATGGGATAGTTCTGGAAATTCAATTCCTATACTTGATGAATAATTAATTGCTAATTACTCAATAAGCCTTATATTTCAAGAATGGACTAATTTTCTTATCATGATTAATTATAAGTCATATTTGATTTTCTTATTTGCTTCTTTAGCTGTAAGCATTGGATTACAAATGATCCTTCCATTCCCATATGGTTTGGGAGCTGCATTAGCTTTGTTCATTGTATTTCCATTATTACTGCGTAGACGAATGATGAGTCGAATGCGTGATGGTCTTGGCGGCGGAGGTTCAGGTTCTTCTGGTGGTTTTGGCGGAGGTTTGTTTGGTCAAAACAATGATACGCCAGGTGTAAAATATGAGTGCCTAGTATGTCACAAAGTTTACAATGCCAGAGAATGTCCACGTTGTGGTTCCACTATGAAACGTGCAATGTTTTAGGATTTCAAAATGTCACAAACAGAACTTGCGTTAGATGTTATTAGAAAAAAAGTTTTTTTCCACAATTCTGTAGATGTCTGGATATCTGCTTGTGAGGAAAAAAAAATTGAATGGAACAACACTGAAAGCTATAAAAAATTTATTTCATATTTATTAAAAAACAATTTACAACTCAAGGCATTCAACTTATGTGCTCATGAAGCTGGTGCAGTTGAAGAAGAAAAAACAAAATTTACTGAATTATTAGCTGAAGAAAAAAATACTAATCCAAATGCAGCTACTTATACAATCAAATTAAACGATTCATCAATTGATCTGATTCGAAAGTTTAGTCTTTCTGAATAACTTAACGTTTCAACTTTGGATTAACTATCGCATCTAATGCATTTCCAATAAAAACAAATGCTAATCCTGTAATTGCTATCAAAATTCCTGGAGGAACAATCCACCACCAAAACCCTTGTGCTGCTGCACCATATGTATTTGCATCATGTAAAATCTGTCCCCATGTAGGAAATGAAGGATCACCTAATCCAAGAAAACTCAATCCTGCTTCTGTGGTAATTGCTGCAGGTACTGAAATTGCTATACTTGCAAATGCATATGGTAATAATTGAGGTAGAATATGTCTGAAAATTATTTTTGAATCTTTTTGACCCATTATCTTTGCTGCTTCGATGTATTGTCTGGTTTTGATTTGTAATGACATACTCCGTGAAACTTTTGCAATGCCTACCCAACTAAAAATCATGAGAAAACCTATCATCAAGAAAATGCTGTTACTGATGGTAACAGCTAGAATAATTAAAAATGGCAGTGCGGGCAATGCATAAATGACATCATTAAATCTCATCATAATTTCATCTGTTTTTTTACCTCTGTATCCAGAATAAACTCCATAAACTAATCCTACTACAACTGAACCTATTGATACTGAAATACCAATGAATAATGCTAGAGGTGTGCCCCAAAGTAATCCTATTGCTAAATCTCTACGAAGTTCATCTGTTCCCATCAATCCGTATGCTTTGCCCCCTAAAACCAACTTTGATTCTAAAACTTCTATAGGTTTTTCTGTTCCATAAGTATCGACGACGAAAATATAATTTCCTTTTTGTATTTCATTTTCTTGTAATTTTGAAAATATTATTTCTGTAGTGCCCGACAAAAAGTCAAACTGAAAATCATCTTTGTACATGTTAAGATTTTTTTTAATCATGCTATCTGTTGAAAAATATCTTTGATTATGAATCGTATCTGAATCTGAATGTGGCAGTGACGTGGATAATAATTCTAAGGTAATCCCATCTGGACGAATGACTTTGATCTGAACAAGATGTGAATCTGAATATTTTGTCTTCATCTCTATAATGAAATCACTTGGAAAGTCATCATATTCAAAAAAGACTCCAAATTGCTGCGAAGTAAGAAAAATTCCATTTTCTTGTGACTGAAAAATTTCTGGCTCTAGGATTTTATGCTCTGGAATTTTTTCTGAAGATAAGAAATTCACCCAACTTGGCACTGACGTCTTTGGATATGAAATCCATTTTTCAGGATTATTCCATTCTTGAAATGTTGATGCTGGAATTGCAGATATTGTTATTATTGAAACTAGAATCAATCCTGAAAGAATAAAAATTCCTGTTAGTCCTAATTTGCTTTTCAGAAATTCTGACTTAATTTCTTGTGTTGATACACTACTCAATTTGCAGTCCTCACTCTTGGATCAAAATAACCGTACAGTAAATCTGCGATAAATATGCTCACCAAAAACAATACTGTCAAAATGTATGTTGAACCAATGATGACAGGCAAATCCATTACACTAATGGCTTCAAAATATAATCTTCCCATTCCCGGCCAATCAAACACAGCTTCTGTAATTATTGCACCCCCTAATGAGCCAGATAAACTCAGTGCAAGTATTGTCACAATTGGAGGCGCTGCATTTCTTAATGCATGACTATAAACTATTTTTTTTCTACTAATTCCAATTGTTTTTTTTGCAGATATGAAATCCTCTTGCATTATGCCCACCATAAAATTTCTTACAAGATATGCCCATGCACCAAATCCAATCAAAACAATTGTTATTACAGGTAATGCCATATGGTACAATAACGCCAAAAAGTAACCTGGGTCATCCGGTTCAATACTTGGTGTTGCTCTTGCAGGAAAGATCTGGTACACGAAAGCAAATACAAATATCATTAGCATACCAATCCACCAAACTGGAAAACTACTGCTAATTACTGCAAATGTCGATGTAATTCTATCTGTTTTAGAACCAATTTTGTTACTTGATGCAGCACCCAAAACAATTCCTATAATTGAAATGATTATTGTGGCTGTAGTAAACAACAAAATTGTTTTTGGCATCTTTTCAAAAATAATTTCTCCTACGTTTGATGATCCTGAATCACTTGTCAAAAATGTAGCATTACCAAAATCCAAAATTAAAATTTTATACATTGTATATCCAAGTCTTTGTGGAGAATACCATGGCGTATCAAGCCCCAGTGTTTCAATTCTTTCGTCAATCTTCTGTTGAACAAATTTTTCAAAATCTTCTGGATTGTTAAATCCTTGAGCTATGGTTGTATTTTCTGTAATTTCTGCTCTCACTTGGTATATGACCCCCTGCTTTAGAATTGTATCCATATTCGAACCGACAAGTGAAATTGTAAGCAATAATGTAATCATTAAAACTCCGAACATAGTCAATCCTCTTGTGACCAGATATCGTTTCAAGCCCATACTCAAATTATCATTATTTACTTTATAATAGATCTGAGATTTTTGGTACATTTGCCAAATAACTTAAAAACCCAATTCTGTCGTCTAACACATGCAAGAATTTGCAAATTCGCCCTCATTGAGGAATGCAATATTTGACCTACTCTCTTCTGTAAATCTTGCAACTGATGAAAATGTAAAATTGTTAGATTACACAATACAATTATTCAAAAATAATGGATTGTTCAGTGATTATTATGGATATCATAATGTTGATCATGAACTTGAAGTAACGTATGTTACTTTACTTTCTGGAATACATTCTTTTGAAGAAAATTATCTCTCTAAATCTGATCTAAACTATCTATTTGCATCTGCATTGTTACATGATTTTGATCCTGATAAATCAATGGACAAACCTCATGAAAAAAATGTCATACGTTTCATCTCAAAAGATCAAAACATCCAAAAACTTCTTGCTAATGCAAATTTGGACCAGAATATAATATGTGCCATAATATCTAGAACTGTTTATCCATGGACTGGAGATATAATCACTAACACTGAAAAATTAATTCAAAACTATTTCTTAAACTCTGAAATAAAAAACAATAAAGAAAGACAAAAACATTTTAAAGATTTAGGACATTTTCTATCGGTTTCTGACAGAATTGGTGGTTATTCACTAGGTGATTTTCAAAAAGCAATGGAAATGTCAAAAATGAATGCACATTCATCAGGTTGGCACCCAGCCTTCATCGTTCGACGTTCTGTTGTATTCTTTGAAGATATGCTAAATAATGAACCTGATATGTGTCAGAGGGTCTTAAATGGACTGCCAAAACACATGCGAAAAAATTTCTTAGATAACATTGTTGGTTTTATGAAACTTCGTCAAGAAGAAATCCAGATTTATAATCAATTTGTTTATGACGGTTTGCCATTAGTTCCTTGTATTCAGAAAAACACACTTTCAGAAGATGTTTTGGATAAACTTTTAGTAATTTATCGGGAATTACCAAAACCATTGCAATTCACTCGTGATGATTTTATTGAGTCTATACATGATCCTGAAACAATTCTTAACATGCTTAGAATTGGAGACTCAAATGGTAAAATCATTGGATTTGCTAAAGGTGGACCGCTAGAAAAATATAATTTTGATTTAGATTTTGAAGATCGAAATCGCGGTAAAAATAATACTGTTTTCCTTGAACCTGTGGCAATAAAAAATGGATATTGGGGATTTCATGGAGGAAGAGAGCTGAGACAATTGTTCATGATGCAGGTGCAGTCAAAAGGTTACAAGTTTATGACCAGTTTTGCAATGCGTAATGTAATAGATGAAAGAAAAGAAAATGACAAGAATGTTGTTTTTGTTAAAAAATTTGACCCTGAACGATGGGATTATTTCCGAGTAACACTATAGATATTTGTGAACGAATTAGACACTCTAACCAAAAACGGCATTAAAAACATTCAAGATGGAAATTTTGAAGATGCCTTAAGCTTCTTTGAACAGGCATTACTTCTAAAACCTGATGATCCTGATTTGTGGAATAACAAGGGTATTGCATTAAGAAGTTTGGGAAGATACGATGAAGCATCAGACTGTTACAACAAGTCTCTTGAGTTAGATCCTAGGGATCGTGCTTCATCTTAAATCTGATTTTGCTTTTTCTTGCCATAAAATATCATAAAAAATCCAATCCCAATTACTGCCAATGAAAGTTTTTCTGCAGTTATGTCTGATGATATAAAATATCTTGCAACAAATTCGGGTCCCCAAATTACTAAATTTTGTAATGGAATTATTATCCCACTAATGAAA
>CALBOT010000071.1 GCA_937896695.1 uncultured Candidatus Nitrosopelagicus sp.
CAATAAAGAATGATGTTGGTTACGACTCGATTAAATTATACGGAAACAATTCAACTGTTACTTTAAAAGATCAAGGAATTGTAGTAGGTAAAATTGGAAAATTAAATTTTTCTTTCTGAGCACTTTGTCTAATTGGAAATGCGCTGTTTCTTTCAAAGTCTTTCTCTGAAAGGTCAGACATTCTTTCTCTTACAGAAGCTTTTGTGACTCTGTTAGAGATCTGTCGCGCTTCATTCGCAACTTTTATACTTTCTATTTCCTCGTTAACAGATTGATTGGAGAAATGATTTGCTATTAAGGCAAGTTCTGAAATTTTTTCTGACATTTGTGTTGTTGTGGCTTCTCCACCAATATCGAATGTTACATATTTTCCTTCATTGATTATTTGATCAGTTGCTGAAAAAATTGCATCTCTGATATCTCTTTCTCCTAAATAGTCTGCCATCCATGCACCTGCAAGTACTGTTGCAGTTGGATTAACTTTATTTTGGCCTTTGAATGATGGTGCACTTCCATGTGCAGCTTCAAACATAGCATAATCTTTACCCATATTTGATGAATAGATAAGACCGATAGAACCTACAATTCCTGATGCAAGTTCAGAAATTATATCCATGAATAGATTTGTGCTAACTAAAACTGATTTGTTAAACTGTTCTGGATTTATGACTAATTGTTGTGCCATATTGTCTATGTAAATTTCCTGAAGTTCCATATTTGGAAAATTCTTTACTGATTTTTCAACTTCATCAAAAAATAATCCATCAGTTTTTTTTAAGATATTACGTTTTGTAATTGCTACGACTTTGTTTAATTCATATTTTTTTGCCCAATCAAGTGCAGATTCCATAAATCTTGAACAACCTTTTCTTGAAATTTTTCTAATTGCAATTGCGGCATCATCACTAAGTTGTGTTTCTACTCCTGTGTACAAACCCTCTGTTGCTTCTCTAAAACATACAAAATCTACGTCTCTGTTAGGTGTCAATCTCTTGAACGTTTTTACAGGTCTGATGTTTGCAAACAATTCAAATTTCTGTCTTAATGTAACTGCTACACTCCTTGGTGCGCCTGGTTTTGGTATAGTTGTTGTAGGTCCTTTAAAACATGCATCCACTTCTTCTAATGTGGTCATTGTTGATTCTGGAATATATGATACGTCTTTTCCACCATTCTTTTCCCATTGTTCTGAACCTGCATCACAAAACACCATCTCTGATTGTAAATTACATTCTTTGAGTATGCCTGTCATTGCATCAACAATTTCAGGTCCAATTCCATCACCTTTCATTATGGCAACTTTTTTTGTCATATGAAAATCATATTTTTCAATTATTTAATCCATTAGAGAACAATAACGTACAATAGGGTGTGAATGAAATAAAAATACACAAAATTCATCTTAAATATGGATGTAAATTCATTAGAACTTCTTGATTCTGAATTTGAAAAATTTCAGAATTTAATAAACTCTATACCAAAAAATTCCAAAATATTGATTCCTGACATAGTAAGTCTTTATTTTCAGGCAACCATGGTTGAAACTTTATCCAAAAAACTTAGAGAAGATATGTCTGAATCTGAACAACAAAAACATCTTGAAAAAGTTAATACAATTCAAAAATATGTAAATGAAAACTTCTCAAAAGCACTTCATCCAGAAATACTATCTCAGTTAGAAAATTCAATACAAAAATCTACTAATGATCTTAAAATACTTGGCCAAAATCCTGAAGAGAAAACTAAAGAAATTATTGAAAATGAGGCGCAATTATACAAAGAATTACGTGAATTAATGAGTACAAAAGAATTTGTTGAACAATATGATGCTGGAATCAAAAATGATTGAAAATATATCTAAAAATCTTATTAGTCTAAAACAAGAATTCAGACGTGTTTATTGTGGAACTAGTCATGTTCAAGAAATAATGCCACTGGATAAATCTGATGATTTTCCTATTCCTCAAAATGATCTTGATTCTCTTCATGTATTTTTACAAAATAATTCCATTTACTATGATAAATTTGAAACAAAAATCAACGGTGTTAATTGTATGGTGTATGAAGGTGACATTAACAAATATTGGTTAAACAGTATTGGTCATGAATCAAGTACTCAACCGTTTTCTCCAACTTGGATGTTAACTGCTTACATAATAGCTTCCATGGCTAAAATCTTAAACTATAAAGAAATTCTTGACATTGGATCTGGTGATGGTAGAATTGCATATTGTGGAAAAATTTTGGGATTGAATGTATATGGAATTGAAATTGATGACATGTTAGTTGATTTACAAAATAATATCTCAAAGAAAATTGAGATAAATTTCAATCCAATTTGTTCTGATGCTGTAAGATTTGATTATAATTCTCTCGAATTATCCCAACCTGCATTTTTTATTGGTGGATTGCCTCAAATGGGGGGTGATGTACTTGCTAGTAAAATAATCTCAAATTTGAATAATAATATAAAAGAAAAATCATGTATGGTTTTAACAGGAAGTTATTCTGAAAAATATTCCTTTACTGATACAAGAGATGGAGGATGGAAAAAACTAATTGATGAGTGTGGTCTTGAAATCATCAAATCAAATTCTTTACCTACTGCGTGGAGCTTTAATCAAACAACTGAAACTCCTTACATATTCACAAAATTTTCTTAATTCAAAAATATTGTAATGCCGGGGGTGGGTTTCGAACCCACGACCTCCAGATTATGAGTATTGCCTTCTATGGAAGAACTGTTAGAGTTTACCATTCGAACTGGCACTCTAACCAGGCTGAGCTACCCCGGCACGAATTTTCATCCAAGTATATGGCACTTAAATGTTAAAATCAGTAATGTTTTGAGACATTCTGCCACGATTCATTCTCGGATTTTACCCAGAGGAATTTTTTTTGCAACGCTGCTGTATAGAGTTTTTCCCAATCTGCTGTCACTTCGTCTGTCCATGATTTGAAAATACGTGGATCGATATAGTTTCGTAGAGATGTACCAAGATTATAATCTCTAGTTTTCTCTGTAAGATCCAACTGTAATCTCAATTTCTCCACTCTTTCCTTTTGTTTTGCTTTTGATTTTTTTATCATTCCTTTAATCTTTGTAATCCTCTCTTTTCTTTTCTTTTCTTGTGCATCCGTCTTAGTTTTTGTTGTTTCAGCCTTCTTTAACGCCTCTTCATTCTTCTTCCATGGTTTTGCTTTTTCTGCTGTTTTCAGCGTATCTCGTTTTTTCTGAAGAGATTGTTCAAATGTTTTAGGAATTGTTCTCTTATGATTACACATTATTGCAGCTTCAAGATTGGCTAACTTTGCATGATATAGCTTTTCCATTTGTGAGCCTTTCTTAACATCTCCATTCTCATTAAGATATTTTGAAACAACAGTTGAAGCACTAAATGTTCGAAATACTTTGGCAGTTAATCCATTTACTACTGTCTTGTAGTATTCATTTACGTCTCTTGATGTTAAATTTCCAAAAATCTCATCTGCTGGTTTAATTTTTGCAGTTAATTCTTTAAGATTTTCATGAAATTGTTTATCATTTCCTACAGCTGGAACTGTTTCTTGCCATCTTACACTATCTTTACCAAGAAAATCAAATTTTATTTCATTTGCAGTTAATTCAACGTGCTCTTTTCTTAATGTGGTAGCACCTACTGTATCTGCTTCATCAGGATCTTTTTCATCTCCTACTCTCATTGCTGTTCGATAAATCAACCAACATACTGTGGATATACGCCTAATTTTTGGATCTTTGTTCTGCATATCTTTTACAATTTTATTTTTTACAGCCTCAATCTCTTGTGCTAACATTTTGGCTTTATCATATTTTGCTTTATCTCTATCTTGTTTTATTCCTGCAGTATCAGCTAACCATACATATTTCCTCTTTTGTGTTAAATAATCTGTCCAACTAGCCATCCACATTGATTCCTGATCATGAACAATTTTCCCCCAATCTCCTGCAGGTACTTTTGCTTCTTTACCTAAATTTAATGTGACATCTTTTGATGTAACTTTAGGTTTCCATTTACCTCGTAAAGGATGTTCTCCTCTTCCAATGAAAATTCCTGGCGGTTCAGCCATGTAGTTAGCAATTTCAACTTCTTTTCCATCCATTTTTCCAGTACCGAATTTTTCTTTCATCTCCTCTCTCAATTCTTTGCGTTTTGCGGCAAGTGCCTTTTTTTCTTCTTTTGTAAGAAGTTCTTTTGCATCTTTTTCTTTATCAACTAAATTGAAGGCATTTTTAAAATCAACATCATCTAATTCTAATTTTTT
>CALBOT010000072.1 GCA_937896695.1 uncultured Candidatus Nitrosopelagicus sp.
TTATGATCTTTTCTTAATGATTGAGTAGACATGTTATTTTGCCAATGCGGAGTTTAACGTATTTAGAAATTTTGTAATTTTATTTTTAGGAATTGATGCACCACATGCTTTATCATGACCGCCACCAGAACCTCCAATTTCAGTAGTAATTTTGTTTACTAATCTTCCAAGATGAATTTTACATTGTTTTGAACCTCTTACAGAAACTGCATAGACACCATAATCAACTCGTTCTTTGTATGCAACACCTACATCTTTGCCAGACAAACCAAGAACAAAATTTACTGCACCACTTGCACCAGAATCAGTAATTTCCATATATCCTAAATTCTTTTTTAATTTCATATTTTCTTTAACTTTTGCAACAATGGATGCAAGTTTTTCAACTTGTATCTGTGCAAATTCATATGAGTTTGGAATTTCATGAGGATATTTACACTCACTGAGTTCTTCTACAAGATAAAGTAAATAATCAGGATCTTTTTGATGTCCAACAATATTGTATGTCATTACAGTTGCACTAATCAATGCAAATTGTCTATCAAATATTTGAAGAAGTTTTGAACCAAGAGGTCGGTCTTCCATGTAATCAGTTATTGCAGCACATGCAGCAATGAATGCAGCGTGATCATCTAGTTTCTTTTTGTAGGTTTCATAAACTTGAACAGAAGCACATTCATTTGTGTCATGAACTACATTGACTTTAATTTTTTTTAATTGGTTTATGATTTTTCTATCAAGATCATGATGATCTATGTAGGAAATTTTTACACTACGTTTTCTAAGCTGTGTTAATAATTCAACAAAATCACATTCATTTTTTTTATTTAATCCAAGATCACAGATGTACAATTCTTTTAATGATTCATCATTTCTGAGAGGCTCCATATCATCCATCATTCCAGGATAATCTGTGAGAATTGTTTCTCCGCCAAAGGCTTGTTTGATTAATGCAGCAGAGCTTATACCATCAGTATCCTCCCTATGAGAAACACAAACAATTTTTGATTTTTTGATTTTAGCTACCATTAATGATCAGAAGGTGATTAACCCTCATTTAAACCAAAAATGGTTATTTTTGATTTGATTTTGGTTTTGCAGATACTGTTTTTTCTGAATTTAATATTGTAGAATAAATCTCATAAATCGTAGAATAATTCAATTGATTTTCTTGATCAAATTTTTGAACTTTTTCAAGAAATTCAGGAGTTGCATTGAGAATTTCTTCATCTATTTTTTTTCTCATTTCACGTTCAGATAGGGTTGACATGTAAATTAATGAAATATGATCTAATATGCTCAAGCTTTGATTCTTTAGACTTTCTACACCGAAAATTATTGACTGATAATATATGAAATAGATAGGACATTAGTTGAAAATTTAAAAGTAAAAAAATTACGAATATTGTATGGAAACCAAGAATATTGGATTAAGAAATATTCCAATTGCAGATACAAAAATATCATTAATTGATGGAGAAAAAGGCAAGCTCATTTATCGAGGATTTGATGTTTTAGATTTAACAAAGAATTCAAATTTTGAGGAATGTTGTTTTCTACTTTTACATGATCATTTGCCAAATAAGATAGAATTTGAAGAATTTACAGCAAAGCTCAAAGAAGCAAGAGCAATTCCAGAACAAATGCAAAAAAATATGAAAAACTGGAGAAAAAATGCCCACCCAATGGATGTACTTCAGGCATTTGTTGCAGCACTAGCAGGTTATTATGATGAACAAGGTTCAGAAAAAGAGATTAGCCAACAAAGAGCAATCAATTTAATTTCAAAGGTTCCAACTATTATTGCAAGTTGGGATAGAGTGAGAAATGGGAAAGAACCAATTCAACCAGATTCAGAACTAAGTCATGCATCAAATTTCCTATACATGCTAACAGGAAATAAACCAGATAAGGAAATGGAAAGAGTGTTTGACGTTTGTTTAATTTTGCATGCAGATCATACGTTTAATGCATCAACTTTTGCTGCAAGAGAAGTTGCATCGACTCGTGCACACATGTATTCAGCAGTTAGTGCAGCAGTAGGTGCACTCAGCGGAGAATTACACGGAGGTGCAAATTATGAAGTTATGAAAATGCTACTTGAGATTAAAGATGAGAGTAAGGTTCCAGATTGGGTAAAGTCTAAGATTGAAAATGGAGATAGGATTATGGGTATGGGACATGCAGTTTACAAGACAGTTGATCCTCGTTCAATGGTTTTGAAAGAACTGTCAAAAAAATTATCGGAAAAAACAGGTTTACCATGGTATGATATTACAAAAAAAATTGAGGAGACTACTTCAGAAATTATGAAAAATAGAAAAGAACGAGATATCTTTCCAAATGTTGATCTTTATAGTGCTTCAGTATACTACATGCTAAACATTCCTATGGATTTGAATACACCAATTTTTGCAATATCAAGAGTTTCGGGGTGGGCAGCACATGTTATTGAAGAAAAATTTGCAGAAGCTGCACCAAAACCAATGCTATACAGACCAAAAGCAACCTATGTTGGAAAATATGAAGGTCCGCAAGGATGTAATTACATACCAATAGAAGAACGAGAATAAACTAATTTCTTGTTTTCAACCAATTTTGAGCTTTTGAATTTACATCATGGCTGTATAACACTTCAAAAACCATATCATAAAATGTAATTCCCTTTTTTTGAGCCTGACTGTCAAGCCATTTTATTCCATCAGCTAATTCAGGATCATGTGCAGAAAATTCTACTAGTTCATCCACCATTTTTCTAAAGAAATTATGTGACTTCATCATGAAAATTAATTTCAGTCTGGATCATTAAGACAAGAATACAAATTAAATAGACAAAAAACACCTTTTTGGTTGACTTATGGAACATGATATTTTCTTTGATGGCAATGTAAAAGAGTATTCATGGTCGATAAAAACAAAAGATAAAGTTGCCGATGGTGCAGATGGTGCACTGTCTTCAGAGTTCAAAAATCCATACTCGACAGCTAATTCTGCTATAACTACGACTGAAATAAAGTCATGCGACTCAAACTCAGAAGGAAAGACTTATATAGCTAACACAACTTCAGTTGTGACTATAAAATCATGTCCAGCCGATGGTGAATCTCTATTAGAGGGAACTGTCGACATAGAGTAATACAAACAAGTATATTCAAATGACATCCAGAAGCTCAGGGTTTACCTTAATTGAGCTTTTGGTTGTTGTTGCAATTCTTGGAATAATCTCAGCAATAGGAATAGTTAGTTACAATGGCTACGTTTCCTCAGCAAAAAAGAAATCTGCAGAAAATATAATTTTACAAATTTCCCTTGCACAAAGTGAATACTACTCTGATGAGGATAGATATTTTACTCCT
>CALBOT010000073.1 GCA_937896695.1 uncultured Candidatus Nitrosopelagicus sp.
AGAAAATTAATTGATTCTTCTGTCCGAATAGATCACAATGATAACTCGTTTGTCAAAATTGGAGATTTAAGTGAATTATCAATGACAACTCCTTATGAAAATTCTCCTGCTGGAGGTGGCTGTCTAATTGCAACTGCAGCATTTGGTTCTGAAATGGCACCACAAGTTCAATTCTTGAGAGAAATTAGAGATAACACAGTAATGAATACACAGTCAGGAACTGCATTCATGACAGGCTTCAACCAATTCTATTATTCATTTTCACCATATGTAGCTGATTACGAAAGAGAAAATCCAGTTTTCAAAGAGACAGTCAAAGTTACACTAACACCAATGCTAACCTCACTAACACTACTCAACTATGTTGATGTTAACACTGAAGAAGAAATGTTAGGTTATGGTATTGGAATCATATTGTTAAACATTGGAATGTACTTTGTAGCACCAGCTGCCATAATTATTTCAATAAAAAAAATATTTGTAAAATAATTTTATTTTTTCTTTACTAGTGATATAACACCAATAGCAATTCCTGCAATACCCATTGCTATAGAAAGACCAATTATTGGAATAAAGACAGAACTTTTTTGTTCATTTAATTCTTTTATTGTTTCTTGTAATTCTCGTATATCACCGCGTAAATCATTTACTTCACGTTCAAAGTCACCTGATTCAACAACAGTTGACTCAACTGGAGGGAATTGTAAAACTTCTGGTTCTTGTACCTTTAGTGGATGTAATGCGAGATTCACATTTTGTTCATTAATTTTTCCAAGAAAATTTAGTTGTGACCAACCAGAAAATGTAGGAGTAACTGCAGATTCGTATTTTCCTGGAATGTCAGTTGGTTGTAACGGAAGAGTAATTGATTTTTCTTCAACAACTAGTTTTATTTTCAAAGTTTTTTTCAGACCTTCTATCCCTTTGTCAGGGTTAAATGACTGATCTGCAGCTTCTTTGGTTTTATCCATTATACTGACATACACAATAATTGCATTTGATTCGCCAGTTACAATTGGTTTGTTTTTCCAGTCTATTTCAATTCTATAATCACCAACAGAGTCTGCCTGGTGAGCAAATGCAGAATTTAGGAATAGAGGTGAGATTAAGAATAAAGCGATAAAATACATTTTTTTCATAAAATACGAAGATAATGATTTGAATAAAAGTCAAAGTAGTACAATTTTCTATCATTTAGGCTCAAAATTGGAGATCATTTTTATTGTCAAACTTCAAAATTTACCTAATGAATAATAAGACTGTAAGTTCCTTATTCGTTCTTTTTGCAATTGTTTCAATTGGAATGACTGCAGCACCTAGTGCATTTGCTGCACACAGCATGAATGCAACAGTAGAGAACGCAGAAGGTTCTTCAACTCCGGGATGTGAACCAGATTGTTTCATCCCAGCAACAGTTACCATCGGTGTTGGTGGTCAAGTTACATTTGCTAACAATGATGCAGCAGCACATACATCTACAAGTGGTACAGCCGCAGACGGTCCTGATGGAGTTTGGGACAGTTCATTAGTAATGATGGGTAGTGCATACACAACTCCAGCATTAGATGCAGGTGAATATCCTTACTTCTGCATGGTACATCCATGGATGGTAGGATTAGTAATTGTTGAAGAAGAGAGTCACGACGATCACGGTCATGGTGAAATGAAAGAAGATCATGGAGACATGGGTGGTCATGGAGACATGGATATGGAAATGCAAACACTAACTGCAGCAGACATTGCAATCGATATTGCAGATGGTGCAGTAGCAGGTGAAAGAGTATCAATTGACGTCACAATTAGCGGTTCACACGTTAACTATGACATTGTTGCAACTCAAAATGGCGAGACAATCCTAAATGAGAGTGGAGTTCACTCACACACAGGAGAAGGTAACCATGTTACATCAGCATTAAGTGCAGATGCATCCGATGCAAACCCAATTGATGTCACTGTAACATTCCAAGGATTTGGTATGCCAGGTGAAGAAATGACAGGTCCAGTTGGATTAACTAACACCGCACAAGCAGTTCCAGAATTCGGTACAATAGCAGCATTGATTCTTGTAGTAGCAATTGGTTCAATAATTGCAGTATCTGCAAAATCAAGACTTAGCTTTATGCCAAGACTCTAGATAATCTCTTTTTTCTTTTCTTTTTTATTTTCGTCTAAGCATTGCTATAATTGCAATTATGACGCCTGCAGCACCAAGAGATAAACCAAATACACCAAAGTTGTAAGCATTCTGGATATCAATACCACCAGCAGTAAGACTAACTTCGCCAACATTAGATTTTATGTTAGAGACATCTTTTTGTAATGAAGATAATGCATTTTTTACTGCACCAATTTCACCAGCAGAAGAAGAGCCACTAACTGGCGGAAATGCAATAATTGATTGACTTTCAACATCTTCAATAGGAATTACAACATCAACGGGTAGACCATTTAGTTCACCAACTAATTTTACAGACATTGAGCCAGTTTTGGTTGGTAAAATTTTTGCATAATAGTGACCAGGACGTGGATCAGAATTGATATCTAGTTCTTTTGTTGCGCCACCTGCCACCAGAGTTGCAGTCATACTTTTGAAAGCACTGTTTATTCCAGTTCTTAATCCTTCTTTTTCACCAGATTCTGCTACTTCAATTACAACTTTATTAGGTAAATTAACAACAGGAGGTTCATCTGCCCAACCTGCTTCAATTTCATATTGTTCAAGGTAAATAGTTGTATGTCCATATGCAGAAGACATGCCAAAACCTGAAATCAAAAGGACACTTAGAAAGAGAAAAGATTTTTTCAACAAAATTCATTTTTTTCATTACATTATTATCTTTACTAAGATGAGACAATTTCCAAAGAGGCATTTCTTTAAATTATAAGTAAACAAAATTGATTCAATTGAAGAAAATTTGGATTTTACCTGTACTAGTATTCTTTTTAGGATTTCCTTTAGCTAGTGCGCATCCATTTTTGTTAGATTCCGAGCCTGGACAAGGTCAAAATACACCAGTAGGAACCACAAAAATAATTACAAATTATTCTGAAGCAGTTGAGATTGATTTTTCTGAATTAAAAGTATATGATGCAAATGGAAATCAAATTGACAATAAAGATACAGCATACAATAATGGAGAAACATCACTTATAGTAACTACACAACCTCTTGAGGATGGAGTTTATACAATAACTAGTAAAGTTTTATCAAAAGTTGATGGACATTTAGTCCAAGCAGCAATAGTTTTTGGAGTTGGGGATGTAAAAATTGATTCATCATTATTAGAAAAACAAGAAAGTTCAGAAACTACGTTCATTCCAGAATCAATTGCAAGATTTCCAGGATTAGTAGGTCAAACAATAGTTCTAGGAGGAGTAATAGTTTCAATTACAATTTGGTCATCACAACAAACTAGATTTAGAGAAGTTTTTGCCGACATTAATGAACAATTTAAGGTGAAATTTTCAAAAATTATTGGAATTGGAGTAATTGCAACTTTTGCATCAAATTTCATAATGCTAGGAGTTCAGACATGGAGATTAGAAACCTCTCCATTAGATGTTATTGGAACAACATTTGGAACAACATGGCTAATTCGAATGATAATTACAATAATCATAATTTTACTTTGGTTCTGGATAGAAAAGAAAAATGAAATTACAATCAAAGTGCAGATTCCACTACTAATTGCATCATTAATTTTGATTGCAACTACTACAATGATGGGGCACGGTGCGTCAACTGAATTAGTAGCTCCATGGATTTTGGATTATGCGCATAATTTGTTATCTTCAATCTGGATTGGAGGAGTAATATTTTTTGCATTTATTGCATTACCAACCATTGCAAAAACGGATAATTCAGTAAGAGAGAAAATTACGTTAAGTTTGATTCCAAGATTTTCAGGTTTATTCATAATAGCAATTGGAATTTTGATCATAACAGGTCCAACTTTATTATGGTTTTTGGATGATAACGTAGCATCACTTACTGATTCTACATATGGAAAATTAATTTTAATTAAAATTGGAATTGCTGCAGCGATGATTGCATTTGGAGGCTTGTATCAAATAAAATTCATGAAAAATACGTATGATTTTGAAAAATTGGACATTTCAAGAAAAATTAGCAAGCCATTAAAAATTGAGGCAGGATTAGGAATTGCATTACTTGCTGTAGTTGCACTTTTGGTAAATTCATCACTACCTGCAGGAGAACTTCAATCTGTAGATGCAATGCAAGGAACATTTGGTTATGAATCAGTATTATTTTCTGAAAATGCAAAATTTGATGTTAAAGTATTGCCAGCAGGAATTGGAACAAATACAATTTCAGTTATAGTCACATCATATGATGACAAACCACTTGCAGATATTTCAGGTTTGAAGGTTAAAGTTTCAAATCCACAAAAAAATATTTCACCAATAGAGGCAGAAGTTACAGAAGACATACAAGATTCAATTACAAAATATTCTGCAGATGCTACATTTGGATTTGCAGGAAATTGGCAGATTGAATTAGAAGCTCAAAGAGCAGAAAATTCAAATGAAAATGCAATATTCAGTCTTCAAATAAAACCTGCACTCAAAGACATTAGAACAGAGATTACAGAGTATGAATTCCCAGCAGAAGAGACAGCACCATTATTCCCAGTTTATGATGGAAAAAATATTTGGATATCTGATGCACAAAAACCAAGATTATGGAAATTTTCAATAGAAGATGAACAGTTTACACCATACACATTTGACGGATTAACAACAATCTTCATGGATATTGGTAAAGATGGAAAAATTTGGTTTACAGATACACCTAATTCAAAAATTGGAAGTTTTGATCCTAAAACAGAAGAATTTGAAACTATCAAATTACCACAATTCAATTTGGCTATCAAAAAATCACTTCCAACATCAGTAGGAGTTGATAACGAAAATGATGTTTGGGTAGCAGTAATTGATCAATCATTACTTTTAGAGTATAATCAATCTACAAAAAAATTCAAAATAGTAAACACGATAACACCTGAAGCAGGACCAACTGCAATTGAGATTGATGATTCAAACAACGTATGGTTTGCAGAATCTCTAGTAGGAAAATTAGGTAAAATTGATGGAGAAACAAAAGAGGTAACAGAGTTTGCGCCACAAGGAGAACCGATGGCAGAGCCATTTGCATTAATGATTGATAAGGAAGAAAATGTTTGGATTGCAGAACACATTGGTCCTGCAATAACAAAGTTCAATCCAATCTTAGAAGACTTTGAACAAATCAAAGTTTCAAATCCAGATTCATTGCCATTTGGAATGGCCTTTGATAAATATGACAACATGTGGGTTGCACAACACGTCATAGATAGTTTAGTAGTGTATGATCAAAGCAGTAATCAGATTATTGAAGTTGGCATACCAACTGAAGGTTCATTCACACAATTTGTAATTGCAGATAATAATGGAGACATTTGGTTTGTGGAACAACGTGGGGGAAAACTTGGTAAAGTTTCAATCAGTGCGGTACCAAGCCAAACAGGAACTGTTCAAGAACAAAAACCTCAGAATATAATGTATGTTGAATTAGTAGCACCAATTATTGCTGCAGGAATTATTGCCACATCGCTATTTTATGTTAAAAGTGTAAGAGATAAGAGAAACATTGACGGATTGATTTCCACTAAGTAAAATAAGAGTAAGAATAATTTTAGAATATGAAGATCATAATCGGAATACTGTTAGTTTTTTTTGTAACATTTTCAATGGGAACTGCATTTGGTCATGGAGCAGGGATTGAAGCATCACCATTAGTTTTTACAAATGATAGGGAAGTAAAAGTTACAGTAGAATTACTCCCAGCAGATTTTTACAAATCAGATCAAAAAATGATTAAGATTGACGCATATGATCACACAAATCGAGAAACCATCACAAATGCTAGCTTTAAAGTTCAAATTTTTAATGATAATCAGCTGTTATTAGATGAGTGGTTTTACACACAAGATGGAAATTTAATTTTAGAAGTTGACCCAGATGTAATTGTCACCAACAAAGATACTATTGAAATTTCGGGTGAGAAAAATAATTTTGGTTTATGGGAAAAAACAGATACAACTCCATTAATCATAACTGGACCAATTTTTGATGATGGTGGAATATACACATTCATGATCAGTCTGGATGCTCAAGATGAAATCGGAATAATTAATGATGTAGAATTTGAAGTTCAAGTAAGTGTAACTAATGTAACGTATTATCAGGAGAAGGTAGGACAAAAAAATGCAGAATTTAGAGTAAAATCATACTATGACAAGGTAAGTAATTTTGAATATGATTCAAAAGATAATATTATTTTTGAGCTAGAAGAACTCAGATATTCCACTGAATTCTATAAGAATTGTGATTTAGTTGAAGAAAGTATACCTGATTTAATTGATGGTACTAATGTGCTCGAATTTGAAAATTGTGCCTACATTGAATACAATATTGGTAAAATATTTATGCTGGAGGAAAATTATTCCGAGGCATTGAAATTTTATAATTTAGCTTCCCTTTTAAATCCTGTTAATCGTGATTATGCAAATTCTCTGAATAGTGTGGTAACGAAGATAATTAAAGATGGAGATGAATATTGTGATTTTAAAGATTATAGCACATGTATTGAAACTTATTTAAGTGCATTGGAAAATATGAGTGAAAATAACAGTAATTATCAACCTCTGCTTTATAAAATATCAAGAGCATACTATTATGATAAACAGGAAGAGCAGGCGTTAGAATATCTAAAAATGAGAGTTGATATTAACATTGATGCGTTGGAGTTAGAAGATGTTCAAGATGAGTTTATTGATGAAAAAGATTTTAATGCTTTATATTTGATGGGAGAGTGTTACAGAAAATTAGGTAATCCTGACAATGCTATTAAAAGTTATTCATGTGCATTAAATGCAAAAGAAGATCCAAAAGCATATTATAAGAGAGGTACAGTTTATTTTTCAATTGATAATTTAGATGAAGCAGCTATTAATTATGAAGAAGCTATTTATTTAAAAGAGAATTATCACCAAGCATATGAAAGTCTTGGTATTTTATCTCAAAGTTTAAATGACGAGGACTCTGCGATTGAGAACTTCAAACTAGCTCTTGAGTATGACCCCAGAAACTATCAATGCTGGTTTAGACTCTCAAGCCTATATAATGACGTTGGTGAAAAATATAATGATAATGAAATGTATCAATTGGCGAAAGAATGTGCGGAAGAATGTCTGATGATTAAAAGAAGCTA
>CALBOT010000074.1 GCA_937896695.1 uncultured Candidatus Nitrosopelagicus sp.
AATTCATCAGCAGAGATATCATTATTATAATTACTGTGTAAGTTAATCTCTACGATTTGATCAGGTCTTTTATCTCTAAAAATTAGAGAAAACACACCATTATCAGCTCCAATAAAAAAACTTCCTTCATACATTATTGCTATATGTTTATTTTCTGGAGTTAGCTCTGAATCAACACTTAAAATATGAATTGTTCCTTTTGGAAAATCTCTAAATGCTCCTTCAAGAATATATCCAGCCTCAGTTAGATTAAATGGGCTTATATTATGGCTAATATCAACTATTCTAATATTATCTATATTGCTAATTAATTTTGCTTTTAAAGAACTTACTGAATAGTCTTTATTTCCATAATCAGTAGTTAGTGTTATGATAGACATTTTAATTGATAAACTTTACAAAATTTACGTAAATTTGAATCAAAGAAGGGTTCGTCTCTGAGTGTATGGGATTCGCGCTAGTCATGTTTGGTTTGTTGAAATTGTGGCAACCAGCATCTTCCGTTGTCGGTGTACAATATGCCATCCCATAATCTTTGTCAAATTTTGTATAATCTAAACACATAATGGTTGCAGAACCACTTTTTGGTTTAAAATGTAATGTATGTCCTACTGAAGGTGTAAATTCTGCTGTAAAAGACTCACCTTTTGAAGGATCAAAACAAGCATCGCCTTGATAAATAAATTTTGTATTTCCATCAATTCCATCAGTTCCAATTGAGGCAAATGTGAAAATAGATTTTTTATTTTTTAATTTTTCGTATAATCGCAATACAAGCTCTTGATTTCGTCCACCCTTCCCATCTCCCATCACATTAACAGTAGGTTCACCACCAAATATTATACAATTATTTTTTGAAGTAATTGCTTTTGATGCAAGCATTTTAGTGACTTCATCGAGATTACCAGTAATGTTTGAAATGAGTTCTGTTTTGTAACCTAATTTTTTGGATTTTTGTTTCATTTTTAAAAGACAAGAGAAGTTGTTAAGAATTATAGTGTTTTTTATTATGGCTTTTTTTGGTGTTTCAGGAATATCACCATTAACACCTGATTTCAAAATATCTAATGCTTGATTTGGAAACTTGTGTTGTAGGGAAAATTTTTTGATGATTTTCAGTGCGTCGGCAAAAGTAGATTTGTCATAAAATGTCATTCCAGAGGAAATAGAGCCAATATCATCCCCAATGACATCAGAAACAAGAAGGGATGTTCCATTACAATTCATGTTTTTAATTAATTGTCCTCCTTTGATTAATGACAAATGTTTACGAACACACGAAATTTCATTAATATTTGCGCCTGATCGTATTAATTCTTCATTTACAAGTATTTTATCGGTTAATGATATTGAGTTTGGATATACAGATAGGGCAGAACCACCACCGGAAATTAGGAATAATACAAAATCATTTTGTTCAGTTTTTTTCAAAAAATTAACTAGTTTTTTTCCTGCTTTGAGACTATTATGATTAGGTAAAGGATGACCTGCATTAATTATTTCAAAAATATTTTTATTTAATTTTGGAGTGATGCCTTTTGGTACAACTATAATTCCATTTTTAAATTTGATTTTTTTAGAAACATATTCAGACATGACACCGGCAGATTTTCCAACTGCAATTAAGAAAACATTATTGAATTCTTTGAGATCAATTTCAGAAGAAGGGAAATGAATTTTATTTTTCAATATGTATTTTTTTAGATGCAGAGATGAATTAGATGATATCATACCTTCATTCAATATTTTTAGAATGTCGTTAGAATTACGATTAAGAGGTAATTTTGAGGGATTTTTGATCAATTACTTATGATTGGATGAAAATAACTTAAGTTTTTGACATTGGAAGGTATAAGTAAGAATAGTATTTTACATCAAACATGGATACAGTAAGAATTCCCAAAGTAATTCAATTTGGGGAAGATGCATTATCACAAGCTGAATATCCAAAAAATGCGTTAGTGGTAACAACTGTTCCTCCAGAATTATCTGACAAATGGTTAGGACGAATGGGAATACAAGATTATTTGTTGTTCGATAAAGTACAACCAGAGCCATCAATTGAAATGGTAAATGAGGTAATTGAAGAATACAAGTCCAAAAATATTAGTGCAATGATTGGATTGGGTGGAGGAAGTTCAATGGATGTTGTCAAATATGCAGCTTCTGAAATGGGTGTAGAAAAAATTCTAATTCCTACAACATTTGGAACTGGTGCAGAAATGACAACATACTGTGTTCTAAAGTTTGATGGAAAAAAGAAATTACTACGAGAGGATAGATTCCTTGCAGACAGAGCAGTAATTGATTCATACTTTATGAACGGAACGCCAGAACAAGTTATCAAAAGTTCAGTGTGTGATGCATGTGCACAAGCTACAGAAGGTTATGACAGTAAACTTGGAAATGACCTAACAAGAACATTGTGCAAACAAGCATTCGATGTATTGTATGATGCAATCATGAATGACAAACCGGAGAATTATCCATATGGCTCCATGTTATCAGGTATGGGCTTTGGAAACTGTTCAACAACATTAGGACATGCATTATCGTATGTCTTTTCAAATGAAGGAGTACCACATGGCTACTCACTTTCATCATGTACCACAGTTGCCCATAAACATAACAAATCGATATTCTACGACAGATTCAAAGAAATTATCGAGAAAATGGGATTTGACAAATTAGACCTTAAAGCAGATGTTGATCAAGCTGCAGACGTTGTAATGACAGATAAAGGTCATTTGGATCCAAACCCAATTCCAATTTCAAAAGAAGATGTCATAAAATGTCTAAATGATATTAAAGCCGGAAATCTCTAAACACCTTCTTTTTTATATTTTATTTACTAGTGCCTTTGCAAACCGCTATGCTTTATTAACGGTAATTTTCGAGTATCAACAGGTAAAATGCTCAAATTCGGAATTCAAAATGGATTAAACGTTGCAAGATTAGGATTAACTGAAGATCAAATTTTAACAGCATGTAGTCTAGCAGACAAAACAGGTTATCATTCCATTTGGTATATGGACCACTCAAACGTACCACAATGGAGCAATGCAATTGTAAATGATCCATGGGTAATGCTTGCAGGAATTGCAGCAGTAACAAACAATGTGGAATTAGGAACATGTGTCACAGACGCACTTAGAAGACACCCATCAAATATTGCACTAGCATCAATTACATTAGATAGATTATCAAAAGGAAGAGGAACTTTAGGAATTGGTGCAGGAGAAGCACAAAATCTAAAAGAATTCAATATTCCATTTGACAAACCAGTATCAAAATTCGAAGAACAGCTTCAAGTTATCAAACAATTATACGAATCAGATCCAGATAACAGAAAAACATGGGAAGGAAAGTATTATCAATTAACAGAAGCATGCCTACAAGCAAAATCTGTACGTCAACCACATGTACCAATTTACATGGCATCTGGAGGACCACGTACTCTAAAGATGACAGGAAAATACGGAGATGGGTGGTTACCAATCGGATATACTCCAGAACTATTTGAAGATCATAAAGACCAAATCGTAGACTCAATGAACGAGAATGGTAGAACTGAAGAAGAAAAACAAGATTTCCAAATGGCATTAGATATTGACGTATACTTTTCAGATGATGCAGAAACATCATGGGCAAAAATGAAAGAAGCAATCAAAGTTAGCTTGTTTAAACCAGAAGTACTAAGAGTTCACGGTCTAAAAGACATTGAAGGATTTGATTTCAAAAAATACTTTACAGAATATTCAATGTCAAATCAAGACTGGATTGTAAAGATGAGAGAAGCTGCAACAACAATTCCAGACAAGATTGCAAGATCTTCAGTAGGAGTTGGTACACCAGACGATGTAATCGAGGTGTTCGAAAGATTCCTCAAAGCAGGTGTAAATCATTTTGTAATAAGATTCTGGGGTTCAAATTACTTTGGCTCTATTGATCAATTTGCAAGTAAGGTAATTCCATATTTCAAAGATCAAGAGAAATAATTTAACTGACAAGAAATTTCTAAGCGTATGCAACTTTTAGGCAAGTTAGTTATAAAATCTAAAGATAAAATTGTAGAATTTTTAAATGAAGAAAGTACGGGCAGGATTTCCA
>CALBOT010000075.1 GCA_937896695.1 uncultured Candidatus Nitrosopelagicus sp.
AGTAAATTATGATGAAAATCTTGATCTTACTCATAATTGGATCAGTTATGGTAGTTGGTGCCCAAAATGCATATTCAACTCACGTCTCCCAACCAATCTTAACAATTGATGAAAATTTTGTATATTCAGTTGGAGATGATCTTTCCATAACGGGATGGGTTGAATATGATGATGCAGCAACTTCAGATGTCTTACTAAGCGTAAAAATTTCAAATCCAAATGGAAAAGTCGTATCTGATTTCTTTTTGACTAGTGATTCAGCTGGAAAGTTTGAGTTTCCATTTGAATTGACTGATGATGATGCTTCAGGTGATTATTTAGTAAACATAATGAGTATGTGCAGAGAGATACATCGGGATATCTGCACACACAAAACTGCAGAGACTACTGTCAGTGTAATTGGTGAGCAAAGTAAAATTCCTGACTGGATTAGAAACATCTTTGTCTGGTATGCCGAAGACAGTATTTCAGAAAAAGAACTGTTACAGGCATTGCAGTATTTGATAAAAGAAAAGATTATCCAAGTTGATGACGTATCTGACACATGAGCAAATACATGAACATGGAGTGTCCAAAGTGTGGACGCAAACTAAAAGAACATTCTAAAAGTGAGCTTGCAAAATGTTCATTGAAAAACTGGACTTTTGGCTGGAAGAAATAATATCTGAAGACGAAAAAAACAAAATTGTTATTCTTTGTGGCATTGCAATAATTTCTGCATTTGTCATTTCATGTGTTATCTAGTACATTCAAACCGACCAGTAAAATTTAGTGTGGAAGAGAAACCGAAATTTCTCTCCCACCCAAGAACTGTGGTTCTTGGAATCAACAATTACACCAGTAAGACCAGTGATAAAAACCTAAATCTCACGGTGACGTATACGATCCCATGCAATATGATGCAACCATGAAACGAATAATGGACTCTGATCCTAACATAAGAAACTGCATTGTAGCTGACATGGAGGGTGAAATCAAAGCAGTAATGCACCGGGATGGAATTCGAAACTATCTCAGTGATGAAGAAACGTCTGAATCACTAAAAAGAGCGGCAACTTCATGGAAGGCACGGAAACAACTGTCGCCAAAGATTGGCCAGGGACAATATGCTGTAGCAGCATTTGAAAAATTGACACGAATGACCTTTCCTGCAGGAGAAAATCATTTGGTTTTTGTCAGCATGGCCTCAAACCCGGTAAGAGAAGACTACCATCAAGGTGGAAGAGAAGACGTTGTTGAACATGTCTTGAACATCCTTAGCGGTGATCCTACAAAAAATTAAACATCAGAGATTGGAATCTAGATGTTTCTCTAGATTTCTCCATCCTTCTTTATTTCTCTAAATTTGTTTTATTCACAACGTGTGAATACATTCAAGCCCACTTTGCCAAATTACTATCAAAAATGGTTGTTCTGTGAACCTTGCGTAAATTCATCTTTGATTTGTATTTTATAATGCACAAAGCGCAAATCTTGTGCGGTTTTTCGCAATGATTGCAATGAAATGATTTTGTTGCATGTTTTTTCTTACAAAACTCGCAAATTGATGAATCCATCATTTGCTATTTGACCTTTGTATTTGATTAAAAAACAAATGTTGATTATTCAAAGTTATTCTATGAGATTAAAAAAATGAAAACAAGTTTGAAATAAAAAAAATGATTACAACAACTCTGACTCGTTTAGTCTTGAAAGATAGTCCTTTTCATACTCTTCAAGTCTTTTAGAGCGTGTGTTTGTTGAACTGTTGTTCTTTTTGAAAAATTTCCATTTCATAATTTTTAAAATGCAATTTTGTAATTATATGATAAGATGATTTTTTGAAACTAATCTAAATTATTGGTCTTTATTTTTGAAATGTTAAGATTGGCAGAAAATTTCTTTGAAATAGCCGTTTTTGCAATTCTAGTATATAACAAAACTCGAATAATGTCAAAAAATTAAGCTATAGGGTAACTTTCCCTCATAATTTTATTTCAAATACTATTTGGATTGTGGCATATTATGGTAGAAGCATATGATGTGAAGGCCAGAAAGAAAGTAGAGATTAAGGATCCAAAAGTCGTTCAATTAAAGAATGGAAGATATGCTATCAAAGGAACCTCTTCTGAAACAGGTATCACAGTTATGAGAATATGTGGTTCTGATAAGGCTAAAGCAAAAGCACTAATCTAGAACTTTAACAAAATGCGGCCCTTTTTGTTTTTTAGAAACTTTGGAACAAGCTTGTCTATAGAATTTTTTGAAAAAAGTGTGAGCAGAGACAGTAGTTTCAGTTCTTTTTACAAGAAAATTACTAAAGCTCTTCCATTGTAGTATGGATATAATTTGGTTATAGGTATTTCAAATGAAGATTATTTAGCTAGGAGTGAAATGTACATTCATGCAAGAAGATTCTGCTAATGACTTGAAAATGTTACAGGAATGGTTTGAGACTAATCGTATTCGTGAGACAGGAATTATAGAGAATGTACAAAAACAGCCAGCTTCTCCTGAGAGAGATGAGATGATACAAATTTGTAAGGGAAACATTGAGGAGTTTTCAATGATGATTCAGTTAGTTGCAAGTATAATTGAAAGAGAAAAAGAATAGGATCATCTTTATCTCACACTTGAATATCTGATCAAAATATGACTAGTTGTGACTAGTTACATAGAATTCTTATAGTAATGGCAGTCTAGGATCGATCACTATGACACAAGAAATTGACATCCCTCTAGATTTGAAACGAGTCGTACTGATGGGTGCTGAAGAGACAAAACTTGGCGATAAGAAAGGCGCTTTAAAACAATACAGAAAAGGAAATTTACACATTCGAGAATATGAAGACCGATTAACAGTTCATGCAGACAAGGTAGACCCACGAGAAGACCCAATGGGGCATCTCATCCATGACGCACAAGAAGTTCTAGTTGGTTTGGCAGGCGCTGCCGTTTCTGGTGCAGCAATTGGCTCTTACATTTACAAAATTAAAAAAAATAGTCCATACAGAAAACAACAAGCAGTAATTGGTGGACTGGCAGCATCTCTAGCTGCAGGATATGCATCTTACAGAATAACAAAAAAGCTAAAGGAGTAATTCACAATGGTTTTAGGAAGAA
>CALBOT010000076.1 GCA_937896695.1 uncultured Candidatus Nitrosopelagicus sp.
TACGAGGACCTAATTTTGAAATTGAAACAAAATATACAAAAATCAATGAAACTAATTTTGCAAGTTGGAATGATTTATTAGGATCATCAGTTGCAACATCCCAACAAATTGTAGACCGTATATTTTCAGGGTCATTACAAGGAGCTGATTTAGGAATTGATTACTCAGGATTTCAAAATTTTGTAAACTTTTCATCTGCAGCTGAAAGGCTCAAGAATTTTAAATATAAAGTTGAATTAATTGAATATTATAATGATCAAATAACAACTTTAAATTCTGTATCAGAATCAAACGAAGTTAACGCAAATAAATCAGTTTACAGAAAATATAAAGATACTGTGATAGGTAATTTTGACGGGTTTGAAAGATATCTTTATAAAGAACAAAGTGGAAGTTTTTATACACATGGTGTTACTGGTTCAGCAATATTTAATGAAACATTTACTGTTGAACCATGGCCAAAAATTGAATATAGAATAACAGGCTCAGCCGATGGATTACATCCAGGAGCTCAATATCAATTACATCATTCAACATCATCAATTGCAGAAAATTATTATAATGGATTGTTAGCTTCTGCATCTTTATGGGACGTACATAATAATGCAGCATTAGCAAAAGCTATTCCAGAACATATTCGTGAAGATGAGAACAATGATGAGTTTGAAACATTTGTGCATATGATAGGTCAGCATTATGATATTATATGGACTTATATAAAACATCAAACAGACTTATACAATCGTGATGAACATTTTGCTCATGGTATGTCTAAAAATTTATTATATGATGTAGCAGAATCATTTGGATGGCATTTAGTTAACGGTAATCAATCTGAACGATTGTTTGAATATTTGTTAGGAACTAATGAGCTTGGTGAATTTGGAAAGATTAACGAAAGAAAAATTGACAAAGACTTAGTATTATATGTACCATTTGATGAAGGACGACCTGATTTTGCAAGAAAGAATTTTGTAGATTATAGTCCAAGGCAAGACCAATTATTTGATTTTGATAAGCCATCATTTGTTACTGGTTATCATGGCCATGGAGCAAAATTTGATGGAAACAATTACTTGAGATATAATACACCGTATGATTATGGAACTGAGAATTATGCTATTTCATTCTGGATAAAAGATTTTGATGCACATGGAATTAGTACAATATTTAGTGCTACATCAGGTTCCAGTGGTATAATAGATACAGGTATTGACATTGGATCTATATTAGGCGAACTTGTCTTCCGACAACATTATACAGGTTCACATGGATTGCATTCTGTAACATTACCAACATCGATAGTAAATAAATTTTCATCATCTTATTTAGATTCATCATCTCCGCAAGGACAATCAACTGGTGGTGAATCAAATGGATGGCATCATATTGTGTTTAATGTTGATAGACAAGAAAGTGCATCAGTATATGTAAATGGAGAGTTTCAAGATGGAGAAGATGTAAGTATATCAGCATCAGCTGATATTGGACCAGAATCTACAGGAGACTTTCCAAGACCAGTTATTGGAGCATTAGCACCAACTGGCGATGATGCACCAATTAATAGATTAACTGGTTCATTGGATGAATTTCGAATATATAAAAGAAAATTATCTCTAGATGAAATATCAGAATTATATACAGATGGAGGATTATATGTAACTCAATCATCTGCAGTAACATTGGCAACTCCAAAAGAAGATTTGACAACTCAAGTTTGGAGAAGAATTGTTAACAATTTACCTCATCTTCTAAAAACAAAAGGAACGTCAAGATCTGTAAAAGCGTTATTAGCATGTTATGGTATTCCAGAATCATTATTATCTATTAGAGAATATGGAGGACCTAAAACAGTAGAAACAACTCCAGCAGCAATTGAAGATAGATTTTCATATGCATTACAATTTGATTCGGGTTCAACAGGTAGATCGCAACTTAAAATTGTAAGAGATCATTATTTTTCTCAACTTGGTGATTGGGGAGTATCACCGTCACAAAATACAACATTAAATGCAGCACCAGATGCTATAACAGCATCTATGTCTGAAAGACCTCCTGATACTATAGAATTTAGAATTAAACCTGCAATTACCGCGTCAATGTATATATTGTCACATCGTGCTAAACTAAATACAAATAATATGCATTGGGCGTTAGGAATTCAACATACCGGTTCGTATTCTGGTAGTACTCAATATGGTAGATTATTTTTTCAATACAGAGATTTAGGAGCCGGCACCCCAGATGCTGTATTCGATGAAAGATTAGGAAATGCAAATACAAGTTATTCAGATTATGTTCCTTTATATGATGGAGAATTTTGGAATGTAAGATTATTCACAGCATTTCCATTTATAACATCTAGTCATGTCCCAGGCGATAATTTTGTTCCAGATATTACATTTCAAACTCAAAAAGCATCAGATTATATATCCGGAAAAATAATACATATGGCATCTGGATCATTGAACCCAGGTTCTGGTTCAAATGTAGCGAATTCTGATTCTCTAGTTAAATATTGGGCTACTGGTACTCAAAATAAAGAACTAGTATTAGGTGGAGCTACCGGAAGTGGATTGTTTGGTGCAGCTGGAGTTATAGCAGGTACATTTAGCGGTTCAATACAAGAATATCGTGAATGGTTAGAAATACTCGATCAAGATGCATTTGATAAACATACATTGAATCCAAAATCATATGTATCAGTTTTATCACCATCTGGTTCATATGATACATTAGTAAGACATTATCCATTAGGAACAAACCAAATTGCATATGACCATAGCAAAACATTGTTTATAACATCGTCTCATCCAAATCAAGATATACAAGATTTTTCTGATCCACAAGGAGATGATGCAACAGCTCATGCATCAATGTCAGGTTGGACAACACCAACTGATACAGTAAATAATGATCATTATGAACGAGTAGATGAAACATATTATATTCACGGACCAAGTATAGGAGGTAAAAATCTTAAATCTGAAAAAATTAGATTGGAAGATAATCGACTTGTACATCCGTTAAGTAGAGAAACTAGAGGAGAAGTTAGTCAATTTGATCGAGTATCAAACGATTCAAATCGTTTAGGTATTTATTTTTCTCCTCAAGATATGATCAATAAAGATATATACAATCAGATAGGTTCTGTAGCATTAGATGATTTCTTTGGTTCTGCGGAAGATCAATATAAAGATGAATATCCTAGATTCAAAAGATTTGCATATGATTATTGGAAAAAGTATGAAAATGATAATGATATAAATGCATATATAAGAATATTTGCATTATTTGATTTTTCATTCTTCCAACAAGTTAAACAATTAATACCAGTTAGAACAAATGCAGATACAGGGCTAATAATTGAGCCAAGTGTGTTAGAGAGATCTAAAGTAATGGTAGAGGCAGAACCTTCAAGAGAAGAACTGCATTATGAAGATTTTATACCAGATCCTTTCCCTGATCCAATTATGGAACCGTTACATTATACCGCATCTATTACAGACCCAGTAGAAAATATAATAGGCGAACCAATGCATTATACTGCATCTATTACAGATCCAGGACCAAGTTTAAATGCTGAACCAATGCATTTTACTGCTTCAGTAGAAAATAAAGTAATGGAATTATCCGCTGAAAGTTTATTTTTAACTGGTTCAGTGGATGGAAAAGTTGCAAGATTAACTCCAGAATTTTTACCTGTACACAAACTAGCAACATCAAGTATAACAAGAAACGATGTTACAGATCCTGGATTAGATTTATTTGGTATTGCATCTGGATATAAAGGAGCTGAGTATAATCATGTAAGTGTATTTTATTCATCAATACATGGTTGGACTACTCAATCAAGATCACCATTACAAAATTCACCAACAGCATCCATAATAACTGAACAAAGAAAATCGCCTACTCATAAAAAGAAAGTGTTTCATTATGCACCTCAAGATGATGTTGACAGATTTTATCCGTTAAATAAATTTGTTGGTAGTAAAATATTAGACATGTCGCCTGGTGAAAGACTTCATTCAAAAAATTTAGTTCATATTCCGCAAGGTAAACAAACCAATTTTGTAGTTACAGCATCGGCATCAGACTTTACATTTGAAACTATTACTCATAATAGGTTTACTGGAGAAGCTTTAGTATTTTCAGCTTCAATAAGCGAATCAGTAGCCAAAAGAGGTAATCAGTTTGTGAAGATACCAAGATTTACAGGAGAACGGCTTGGTCAATGGGCAATATCATTTGTTATGAAAGCATCTAAAACTTTAACTGGTGGAAATACTGGTAAGCTTCCTAGCGCAACAACTCAAAGCATATTGATAGGAAGTGACTTAAATAATGATGGAGAAGAACCAACATCTGGTGCAGCTGATTCATCATTAAGACCAGGTATTTGGTGGAGTGACAATAAAATACGTCCAAGAGATGATTCAGGAACTTATTGGACATTTACAAATGCAGCCAAAATACCACATCCAACTGAAGTCAATCATTTTGTACTGAATTGGAATGGAAATGATCCATTATATCCTGGTACTGGTTCATTTGAAGTATATGTTAATGGCGAGTTGAAAGACACTTTAAGAAGAGGTATAACAGGCGCGTCAAATTCTGAAAGATCTGGTTCATTCTATTTTGAAGCTTTAGGTGGTGCATATTATTCTGGAACCAATACACATCAATTCTCTGGTTCATTGTCAAATGTAAGATTCTATGATAAAAATCTTGATGTTCAAGAAGTATCTTATTTGAATAAATATCCACATTTGAAAGCCAATAGAGATATTGATACTGTATATGGAAGAGGTCGACATATAATGACTCGAACAAGAAGAAGTAATGGATTTGCGCCATTTACAGATATAGGTGATGTTGCAACAAGTCATTCATTAGTAGCTGCAGACTATAGAGAAGATGAATTAGATTCATCATTCTATGCAGGTTCAAAATTAACTGGTCCTAATGTGAATTCACCATCAGATAATGACGTTGACGGCGAAGAAGTAGTAAAAATAACAGAAAGAAACAGATATAATTTAATTTATAAAAAAGATTTACCAGATGGCGCTAATTTAGATGTTAGATAAATGGTATACTTTTTAATGATAAACATATTTATTTAAAAATAAAAGGGAAAAACTATGGGATATTTAGATAACAGTTCAATCACGGTAGATGCAATTCTTACTAAAAAAGGAAGACAGTTACTTGCAAGAGGTCGTGATGAATTTAAA
>CALBOT010000077.1 GCA_937896695.1 uncultured Candidatus Nitrosopelagicus sp.
TTGTTTGGAAGAATGATACCCGTATTTAGAGAAATGATTTCTGTTCCAGCAGGACTGTTGAAGATGAGTATGAAGAAATTTTTGACATATACCGTATTAGGTTCATGTGCATGGGGTGTCACTATGGTATTAGTAGGTTATTTCTTTGGATTAACTGCATTTGAGTTCATCATATAGATTAGCATACGTTAAAAAATAGAAAATATTACCAAATATCATGAAAGCAATAATTTTAGCAGGCGGAAGAGGAAAAAGATTACGTCCAATTACAGATAAAATTCCAAAACCCCTAATCCCAATTAACAATAAACCACTCATTGAAAGAACCATAAAATATCTTAAAAAATATGGCATAACCGAAATTATAATTTCAAGCGGTTACAAATCCAATCTTATAGAGAAATTTCTAAAAAAGAAAAAAAATTTTGGATGTGATATAGTATTTTCCATTGAAAAAACGCCATTAGGTACTGGAGGTGCAATAAAAAAAGCATTAAGATTTGTTGATGAAGAGTCATTTGTAGTGTTAAACGGAGATATCGTTACAAACATTGATCTAAAAAAAATTCTTAAAAAACCAAATACTATTGCTGCCAATGAACTGAAAACAAAATTTGGTACAATGGATATTAGAAATAATAAAATTTTAAAATTTAATGAAAAAAAAGACGTGAGCGATGTTTGGATGAATCCTGGGATATATCATTTATCAAAGAATATTGAAAAAATGATACCTAAAAAAGGTAGTTTGGAAGGAGAGGTTTTTCCAAAAATGGCAAGAAAAAAAACACTTGATACGATTAAATTCAAAAATGCACTGTGGTTTTCAATTGACTCTCATAAAGATATTGAAGAGTGTTCAAAAGAAATAAAATCAAAAAAATATTCTAAATATTTCAAATGAGAAGATTATCTTACAGTTTGGGCTCGTTATTATCAATCGAAGAGGTTTTGGAATGCTCTCAAAAATTAAATGAAATAAAACCGGAAGTCGAATGGATTCCTGAAACATGGGGTATGGAAAATTTTTCTATGTTGGGACTTGCCTCGAAAAAAAATACATTTTCAAAAATTGGCTCATCAATCATTAACATCTATTCTAGAAGTCCTAGTTTAATTGCAATGGGCGCATCCACCGTAGATACCATTTCTAATGGCAGATTAATACTCGGATTAGGTACAAGTAGTGTGCCGATTGTGGAGAATTTTCATGGCAATTCTTTTGATTCTCCAGTTCAAAGAATGAAAGAATATGTTGAGATTATACGATTAGCATTACAAGGTGAAAAAATTAATTATTCTGGTAAAATTTTTACTCTAAAAGATTTTTCATTATTAACAAAACCATTAAGAAATAAAATTCCAATTTATCTTGCAGCTATTAACCAAAAAATGGTTGAAATGACATGGGATATTGCAGATGGAGTGATATTTTATTTAAGACCAAAAAGCGAGATGAAAGAAACAATTTCAAAAATGCAAAAAAAGAAAAAAATCGATACTACATTACAAATCATTACATGTGTTAATGAAGATGATGAAAAAGCTAGAACTCGTGCAAAAAAAACTCTTAGTTTTTACATTGCAGTTGGAAAAATTTATCGTGAATTTTTAGAATCAAAAGGATATTCTGAAGAAGTACAACATATCTATGAAGAATATAAAAAAACAGGATTAAATAAATTACAAGAATTTGTACCTGAAAGAATGTTGGATGATTTGTGCATTGCAGGTACACCAGATATTGCAGTAAAAAGATTGAATGAATTCAGAGGTATAGGAATAGACTTGCCAATTATTCAGTTTAATCCTATAGGAAATGTAAAAGAGTCATTTGAATTATTAACAAAAACGTTTGCAGGAGAATTAAATGAATAGTGTTGCAATAGTAGGTACAGGACAAACTAAATTTTCCAAAGATGATGATGATGTTGAGAAATTACTTTTTGAATCAACAAGAAATTGTATTCAATCTATAGAAAATTGTGAACCAAAAGACATTGAAGGAGTTCTTGTATCAACAAACAATAATTCAAAATATCTGGGCGCAATCTTATCTGAAACGTTAGGACTACAACCAAAAATTTCACATTCAATAGAACATCTTTGTAGCTCTGGAACAAATGCACTAATTTCTGGATATGCATACATATCTTCAGGATTGGCAGATCTGGTGTTAGTTTCAGGTGCAGAATCTGCAACAAATCCTGGTCAAATTTTAGAATGGGATAAGTCTCGAGGAAGTTTCGAACATCCAATTTATTGGGCATCCATGCTTACCAAATCTCATAAAACTAAATTTCAAACAACTGAAGAAGAACTTGCAATAGTATCTGCCAAAAATCACAAACAAGCAATGGATAATCCATTAGCATACAGTAACCAACCACGTACCATATCTGAAGTTATGAATTCAAAACAGATTACAGATGATCTAAGAATTTTAGATTGTTCACGTTCATGTTCAGGCAGTGCATCCATTTTATTGGCATCTGAAGAAAAAGCAAAGAAAATTTCTGATCAACCGATATGGATTAAAGGAATTGGACAAAAAACTACATCTGCAAGTTTTACAAAAAATAATCTTGAAGAAATTGAAAGTACACGAATTGCATCTAAAATAGCATATGAAATGGCAAAAATTAGTCCAAATGATGTCGATGTTGCAGAAGTACATGATGCATTTTCAGTTTGTGAGTTAATGGCAATTGCGGAATTAGGAATAACGGACAATCATCAGAGTGGAAAATTTGTTAGAAATTTATTCAATACCGAAGATAGAATGATAAATCCTAGAGGAGGATTGATTGGTGCAGGACATCCATTAGGAGCAACAGGCATATCACAGACAATAGAAATCACAAATCAACTTCAAGGTAAATCTGAAAAACGACAAATTTCTAATTTAAAAACAGGATTAGTTCATAATATGTCTGCAGCAGGAACTTCAAGCTCAGTACTGGTATTAGAAAATTGACATTTTTTGAAGAACAGTTGAAACAAGGTATTTTTCAAATATCCTATTGTGAAAAATGTAACAAAAAGATTTGGCCACCTAACGAAATTTGCCACACTTGTTTTAGTCAATCTAAATGGCAAAAATCTAAAAATATTGGAAAAGTTATTGAATTTTCAAAAAAAGATTCAACATATTTTGGATTAGTGGAAATTGATCACGGAATACGTATTATGGGCGAAATTTTATCTTCATCTACACCAAAAATCGGTCAAATCGTTAAAATGCAAACATCATTTAACCTTAAACCGCACTATTCATTTATTGTTGAAAACAATTAGCAACAGGTCATTAGACAATAACCCGTATTACTATATTCAACAAAATAAATGGATTGTATGCGTTCAAATTTAAAAATCGTAAATAAAACAAAATCTCTTAATTTTAAAAAAATAGCACAAACGAGGAGACAGAGAGGTTACAATTGGGAAGATACGTTGGTTAAACGATTTAATAAAATGGAAAATTGGAATGCATTTAGATTAGGATCTCCAAGCGTAGCATTACCAGATATTTTATGTGTGAACAATACAGATAGCATGATATTCACTATAGAAGCAAAATCGGGAACCGGTACAACATTAACAGTTCCATTTGACCAGATTATCCGATGTTTGAATTGGACAAATAATTTTACGGTGTATAAGACTCGAAAAGTGATTTTAGCATTCAAATTTCTGTCAAAAAAGAGAACAGGAGTAGGAAAATATGAAAAAAGAGAGTTAAGAGAATTTTACAAAATATGGAATTCGAAAAAAGATCCCATAGACATAGTTTGCAAATACGATGGGGCAACATACGCCTTAATTCAAGGAAAAAAGAAGAAATTAGATTTAAAAGATTATCAAATGCCTTTCAAATCAAAGTACCAAAAAATCATTTCAAAATAGATTAGCACTATATCTACAAAAATTTGTCTTTGTTTATTAATGACAAAATATTCAAAATAGTATGAGTTTCTCAGATTTCATCGATGAACGTATGCTCGTTAGTAAAAACGTTCTAGGTACAAAAGAAATGAAGATTAAGGTAGTAGAAGTATCGGATGAAACAGCACCCTCACAATGGAAATTTGGAGACAGGGTCAAAGTGAACAAAATTCTGATTACAATTAAACACTTGGAATCACAAAAAGTTGAAGAAGGTGAGTTAGATATTGAAGCTGTAGAGAATAAACTAATAGAAGATAGACATTATACATCAACAAATAGATGGGTGCCAACAAAAGAAATTAAGAATGGATATGTCATAAATTCGAGACATACTACGCTAGTAAGCGATGCAGCAGCACTTGACATGATAGTGTTCTGAGAGTCAGAAACTTTAAGAACCTACTTTTTGAACAAATTTTATGATTACAAAAGATATCTCGGTAGATGGTTCGGACTATAAACTAACTTTGACAGATCAAGTGTTAAATCAGGTAGATAATCTAAAGGCATTATATGCTACTGCAGCAGAGGATCCGGAGAGTTTTGAACAAGTAAGTTCAGAAATTTCTGCAGCAATTAATAATATCGCAGAATCAGTTTCTCCTGAAGTTTCAGACGGACATTTAGATGGACTGATACAAGAAGTTTTCAAAGCAGTTGAAGATAAAAAATCAGAAGTTGAGAAACAAATCAAAGATAAAGATTCCAAGATTTCAAAAAAGAAGAAATAACTACTTTAAGTCTTTTGCAATATCATAAATTCTAAAAATCATTTTTTCATCCTGAAGTGAATTTACAATAGAATTTCTAATGTGTTTGACTCGCAGCGGATCTTCAGAGTACATCTCTTTTATTTTTTCAAGCTCTTCAACAAAATAATGATTTGCAAAGTAATTTTGTATTTTTTTTGTCAATTTCGAAAATTCAATGTTTTTGTCAGAAAATTCATTAGATTTTCGGAGCAATACTTTCAAAAGACCATTAATTTTTGATAATTCCATATCCAAGGTAAACAGATCTTCTTTAGAATCGCCTAAATTTTTAATTATATCATAACTGTTAAGAATTTTTTTCATAAGATCATGAAAATATTCATCAACGACAACCATACTGAAACTAATAGAAAATTAGTTCTAAATCTTTACTTAGTGAATATTATGAAAATATGAGGTAAAGATTATCAATCCAGCCTTTAAATTAGTAGCAAAATATCGTTAGAAACATGCAACAAAAAGCCAAGCTGGTATGTATCAATCCAAATTGTGGAAAGACGTTTTCAATTAGATCATTAGCGATAAAATGTGATGCATGTAGTTTTTTACTTGATGTAAAATATGAAAATAAACCAAATTCAAATCTGAAAGATGTATTTTATGAAAGAAGAAACCCTCAAGGAAGTATTTACAATGAAAGTGGCGTTTGGAGATTTAGAGAATTATTGAATTTTTGCGAAATCGAAACAGAAGATATTGAACAATGTTCAAAATATTTAGTATCTCTAGATGGTGCAGAAGGAAGACAGTCAAAACCATACCACATGAGTAAGGTGGCAGAATTTGTAGGATTGAACAACGAGAATGTTGTATTTCAACCAGAAGGATACAACCCAAGTGGTTCATTCAAAGATAATGGAATGTCTGCCGCAGTAACTCATGGAAAAATGATGGGTGCAAAAAAAATTATTTGTGCATCCACAGGCAATACCTCCGCATCAGCAGGAATGTTTGCCGCAAATGAAAACATGGATTGTGATGTTTACATTCCAGATGGCCAAATAGCTCCAGGAAAATTAAGTCAGGCGTATCAATTTGGAACACAAATGGTAAAAGTTAATGGAAATTTTGATGATGCATTTACAAAATCATTACAAGCTGCAGAAGAACCTGGAAGTTATACGGTAAACTCAGTAAATCCATTTAGGATTGAAGGACAAAAAACAATTCCATACAGAGCATTAGAATATCTTAACTGGGAAGTTCCCGATTGGCTTGTGTATCCAGGAGGAGCATTAGGAAATACATCAAGCTGTGGAAAAAGTTTAATGGAATTGTACGAATGGGGCTGGATTAAAAAAATTCCACGAATAGCAGTGATTAATGCAAGTGGTGCGAATACACTTTATCAATTGTTTAATGGTATATTTGATGAAGAAAAATTACAATGGAATGATGGTGCACCCAACTTTGAATTGATTCAGAGATTTTATGATAAAATGAATAAAGATGAAAATCTAAAACCAAAAACCAAGGCAACAGCGATACAGATTGGTAAACCATCAAACATTGCAAAAGGATTACGTGCATTAGAATTTACAAACGGAATTGTAGAAGAAGTTACAGATAAAGAAATGCTTGATGGAATGTCAGTAGTAGGATTAAATGGATTTGATTGCGAGATGGCATCAGGTGCATCTGTTGCAGGCATAAAGAAATTACGAGATAAAGGAATAATTAAAAAAGATGACAAAGTAGTGGGAATTCTAACAGGAAGACAAAAAGAACCTTTACTTCCGATTGACTATCATAATGATCCTTCAAACAAATTTGCAAGACCGCCAAAAATTTAGCCTCAAATTATAAAAAATCAATTTAACTTAATCTCAAGGGTTTAATAGAAACCACATCTAGAATATAATAATCTGAAAATGTGGTGTAACTACAATATATGATGTACAGAGTTCATATCAATAAAACAAAATTATTAGAGGTTATCAAATGCAATTAGAATTTGAAATACCATTACTGGTAGTTTTGATTGGACTTTCCGGTTTCTTTAGTGGTCTAGAAGTAGCTTTGGTAGGAGTTAGAATTTCAAAAATTGAACAAATGGTGAAAGACAAGGTAAAAGGCGCCACATCGCTACTAAAATTAAAAACAAATCCTAGTCGCATGATGGCCAGTGTTAATTTAGGAAATAATCTCGTTAATGTTGCAGCAACTGCAATTGCAACCGATATTGCATTAAAAATATTTGGAAATGACGGACTAGCAATAGTAATTGGAATCATGACATTTTTGATACTGATTTTTGGAGAAATAACACCAAAAACATACTGTAATGCCAATGCAGCAAAGATTGCAGTCAGATATAGTACTGTATTGCTGGTTTTCAGTTATGCATTTTATCCAGTAGTAAGAATTTTAGAAGGAATTACAAAAGGTATTATTCGTTTAACGGGAAGTAGTGACAATCCCCCAGGATTGACAGAAGACGAGATAAAAGGCGTAATTGATCAAGGGCTAAAAGATAAAGCAATTGAGAAACAAGAAAGTGAATTAGTGCATGGTGCACTAAACTTTGATGACATAATTATTCGCTCCGTCATGACACCAAGAACAAAAATGTTCACGTTGAATTCTAAAAAAATGTTGTTTGAAGCATTGCCTGAAATTAATAATAGTGGATTTTCCAGAATACCTGTATTTTCAGAAAACAGTGACAACATAATAGGGATTGTACATGTCAGAGATGTTTTAAAGACATTGGAAAATGATGAGAAAGTCATATCACTTGAAGAAATAATGAGAGAACCAATTTTCGTATCACAAGAAAAACGTGTTAGTGATTTATTAAAAGAAATGCAAGGTAGACAGACTCACATGGCAATTGTAGTGGATGAATTTGGAGGAGTAGAAGGATGTGTTACATTAGAAGATTTACTTGAAGAAATTGTAGGAGAAATTCGTGACGAAAAAGATACAGTTCAGCAGGTATTTCAGAGAGAAGGAAATAATGCAATTTTAACAAATGGCGATATTGAAATAGATAAAATTAATGAAATTTTCAAAACAAATATTCCTGAAGGAGACGATTATTCAAGATTAAACGGATTGTTACATGAAAAATTACACGATATCCCAAAAGAAGGAGATAAAGTTGAAATAGAATCATTAAGAATAATGATAGAAAAAGTTTCAAAAAACAAACCCGATAAAATTCGAATAGAGAAAATAAAATGATTACTTTCCACTAAAATTAGATTCTAAAAGCCTTTTTTTCTCAGACATGTTAAATAATTTTTCAGTATGTTTGATAGCATCTTCATGAGATTTTTCAAACAACATTGCTTGTAACAACATGTGATTTTCAGGAATTACAATCCCAGTTTGATCATCCGAATACATAATCTGAATCGTATCATCTATTTTTTGTGTCATATTAGCATGTATGTGAATCATGTTAGTATCTTTAAAACTGAAATTTAATTTTTCTGCAAAATCACGTATGTCTTTTGTTCCTTTTGCATTCCACAATGTTGCAACACCATATTCATTTTTGAATATATTATGTAATTCGTCTACCGACGGAGTGTTTTCTTTAAATCTAATATCCATTATGTGTAAATGCATTTGACGTGTAGGAACTTTGATTGCACGAACAAATAATGGCGATTCTTTACCAAAATATGATTTAACATCTTCACCATGATGTGGACTTTGAGTCAATTCAATTGTATCTGTAACTGATTCATTTGTTTGTTCAATATCTGCCCATCGTCTTACAAGTGTAACATCAAATCTTTTAATTGAGTTTCCAAAATTCTTTCGTAATGGTTCTAAGATACGGCCCATGCCCGTAACATTACAACTACCTTGCATGACATGTTTTTTTCCAATTGCATCTGCATAATTTACTTTTGAATTAAATAATAGATCTGAAACAGCTTTTTCGCCATCGATTGTTTCTCCACCCTGATAAATCGACAAAATATCTCGAGGTTCATAAAACAATTTTTTATTTTTGAAACCAACTCCACCAGGAGATGCATCAATAACCAAATCGGATTCATCTAATGCAGATTCAATATTTCCAGTTATAGTGAAATCAGAAAATGCATTTTGATT
>CALBOT010000078.1 GCA_937896695.1 uncultured Candidatus Nitrosopelagicus sp.
AAAATGGATTGATGAAAATAACCATGCGGTGATTAGTAATGGTCCATTTTATTTAGACAGATATTCACCAGATTCAAGAACGATAGTTATCAAATCATTTGATTATGGAAATTATGTTTTTGAGCAAGGAAAATGGGAAGAATTTGAAAATGTTAAATTTCCATTGATTAACTCAGTTGAGTTTTCAGAGCCATATGCGATAGACTCAGATGAAGAAATTCGTGTTTCAGTGGAAAATGCATCTGAAATTCACTACTTTATTGTAGATTCTAAAGGTGAAATTATTCTAAATGGGATTAAAGAGATAAAAGATGACGAAGCAAGTATCAGTCTAGATAAAAGTTCAGAGATAATTGAAGGAGTACACACAATCAAGATTTTTGCAGCATCAGAAACAGTATTGAAACCATATGAATATTCAAAAAGCTTCATAATTGTTTCAAATGAAAAAGAAATTCCTAAAACAGAAATGATGACAGAGATAAGAGAATCAGAAGCGAATTATTGGTATGTGTTATTGATTATTCCTATTTTCAGCATTATTGCAATATTGGTAATTAGAAGATCAAGGCTTTCTGCCAATAACAAATAGTGTTCCAAATTCACGTTTCCATTTGGACTTATTTTTTGGATCTGTAACATGTTTTGAGCGAGTAGTAAATCCAACTTGTCTGAACATTTTTTTCCACTCTTTTTCAGAACGTAAATCCATTGGAATATTCATGTCTTTTATCCATCTAGTTGTCAAAGTATTATCACTGTAAAAATCAGTTCCACAATAAAAAATCCCATCTTTTTTGAGTAATTTGAATACCTTTTCTAATGCAGGCTCCATCGGTACAGAATAGTACAATGATTCCATGGAGAAAATTATATCAAATTTTTCTTTTGTGTCCCATGATTCAAGATCAGTTATAAAATAAGATTCATTATCAGATGAAATTTTTGATTTTGCATTTTTAATCATTAATTTACTCTTATCAATTCCAATTGCTTTTACACAAGAAGGTTTTTTTGACATTTTTCTTACAACCCAACCATTGCCACAACCAATATCCAAAAATCGGAATTTTTCTTTTAGTGATAGTTTGTCTAAAAATTGATTTACTGTGGTGCCATGTCCTTTTTCCATTTCTTCAGAGCGACCAGTCTTTGCCCATACATCAAATAATTTTGAAGTTTTATCCATTGAATAGCTTGATTTTTTCTTAATTATATAGCATAGCCATATTCTCGTATAATGTCATTTACTTGATCTTCAGATTTTAATTTTTGATAATCATGTAAGAGATTTTCATTCAATTCTAAAAATGTATGACCCCAATTGAATTTTTCAAGTAACTTTTGGGATAATTCTTCCTCACCTAAGATGAAAGCAGCTCCGGCTATTGCTTCAACAGTAGTCAATTTGTTGATTTTTGAATAATTTACAGGATTACCAGCCAAAAGAGGCGGTAACTTTCTAGCTACGCCAATAAAATTTTTTTGAAAAACTTTTTCTGCCAAAGCCCATGAACAATCAATTCCTGTAATAGAGGTTAGAGATGATTTTTCATGGTTGAATAAAGTTTTTTGAGCAAATGGATGTAGAAGAACAGTTTTTGGTTGAGATTTTGTAATTTTTTTACCCAATCCAAATTTTATTAATTTGGCAGCTGTGCACTTTTTTGGATCATCTTGATAGAACATCAAGAGATTGATTTTCATATTATGAGAAATTTAGAGGAGGTTTTGTGTTTTACTCTAATGCTACGTATGATACTTTGTAATAGAATCTAGATGGTTGCTTGTCTTTGATGATCTCAACATTCCAATTATCAATATCAATTTTTGAAGAGGAGTCTTCAGGGACAATTGAGAATTTTTCTAATCGAACATCATTTCCGCTGTATCTAATTTTATAATCAATATCATCAATGGAAACAATTGAGTAAATTGCACCGGGTTTTCGAGTTGATTCAGTTACTAAACAATCAGAACCTTGACCAATCACACATTGACCATCAGAAGTGGTTATTCTGAGATTTACATTGGATTCTTCACCTCTAGCAGAAGTAAATAATGATCCTTGCATTACACGTGGAGACAAAAGTGAATCATCTGTGGATTTTTCTGATAACATGATTGGTATCATATCATCAGAAATTCTATTGAATTTTTCAATAATTTTTTTCGAAGTAGTGGTTTCTGGAGTAGATTTTCCAATTACTTCAGATTCATCTACTACAAAGAATGATTTTTCAAATTCACCAAAATGAGTATCGACAACTATGGTATATGTTCCCAAAGGAGCATCTTTAGGCAATTTATAATTCCAAAAGAATCCCGGACCACTCACACCTTCTTG
>CALBOT010000079.1 GCA_937896695.1 uncultured Candidatus Nitrosopelagicus sp.
TGCGGCTTTTGGTTTTGGTTTTGCATTAAGAACAATCATTGCCAATGGTGTTAATTCTTCTAAACGTTTGATTGATTCTTTTTCAGAAATTTTTTCGGTTTTCATTAATGCTGCACGGAATTTTTCTTCAAGTATAGTATTACGTAAAATAGTATCAGTTACCATTTTTGCAAAGTGATCAGCCTTTTTTCTATAATCTTTTAGCCAATGTGGATCACCAAATTTGTCTATAGGCCAAATCTGATAAATTATATCAACAACGTCACCAGTTACAATTTCAACTGTAACATTCAAGTCAACTTTTTCATAACCTTTAGCAAATTGGTCAGACATGTTTTCTTCTGACCAATGGTATGTTGCAAATACTCGATCTGCATAAATTTCCATTTCAAATGCTTTTTTCAATCCATCATGAATGGATTTGATTTCAAGAGGATCATCTAATTTGAAAGGTAAACGATAGAGTCCTAGTTTAAAACCATGTAATGGATATACGCCTCTTTTTGCTGTTTGAGATTCCATCGTGTAAACTCGATCTTTAAGCAGCAGAGACATTTACCTTAATTCTAGGTCAATTCTTTAAAAACGTTATCTAGTAATTATGAAAAATTTTCTCATAAATTAAGCCATTCATGAGTAAAGTACTATCATTTTTAAATGCGATATAAGGTGAGGAGACTGCTTGAAACTAAACAAAGTTGCAATAGTAAGTAAATTTGGATCAAAGATTTCAGAAGAAGCTGCAGAAATGATTTCAAAGAAATTAATTTCAAAAAAGATCAAAGTCTATACCATTGCACCAGTTAGTGTATCAGGTGCACAGAAAGTCGAATCACTTGAGGAATTATCCAAAATTAAATTAGATTTGGTAGTTACTTTAGGTGGAGACGGGACTACATTAAGAGCATTTAGAAATCTTCGAAATGAAACTCCAATTTTAACAATTAATGTTGGAGGAAATCGTGGAATACTTTCAGAAATAACACTGGATGATTTTGATGATGCGGTCACAGCAATTGGAAAAGATGAGATTTGGTTAGATAAAAGAACAAGAGTCGTAGCATCATGTAATGGAGAAGAATTTGCACCTGCATTAAATGAGATTTATGTAAATCGTAAGAATCTAACAAAAACAGCAGAGTTTGAAATTAAATTTCAGAATGATACAGTGAAACAAAAAATGGATGGAGTGATAATTTCAACACCAAGTGGCTCTACAGGACACTCGTTTTCAATTGGAGGTCCATTATTGCATGAGAGTTTAGATGTGTTGATAATAACACCAGTTGCACCAGTACATAGATTACCATCAATTGTAGTTCCAGACGAGAAAATTGAGATAAATTGTTCACATGACTGTAACATAGTAATGGATGCACAAATGATAAAATCATCAGAATTTGATCAGAAAATTACAATCAAGAAATTTAAAAAACAAGCAGTTTTTGTCAGGTTAAAGAAAAAAGGTCTAAGACAAATGAATAAACTTGGTTTTTAGAATTTTAGACGCTACTGCATTTTATGCGGGAATACCATTTGCATCTAATGATTCCTTTATGACAACCAGTATTGTTTATGAAGAGATACAACATATTAAAACAAAACAAGGTGCACTTGAAATGTTACAACAAACAAATAGATTACAAATCAGAGACCCAAGTGAAAAAAATATCAATATTGTTAGAGACATATCAATAAAAACAGGAGATAATTCAACAATTTCTAAACAAGATGTATCAATTATTGCATTAGCATTAGAAAATAATTGTGAATTGATTACAGATGATTTTGCAGTTACAAATGTTGCAAAACAGCTAAAAATCAAAACTTCATCACTAATGACTCAAGGAATTAAAACTGTTGGAAAATGGATTAGTTATTGTTCAGTTTGTGGTAAAGAATTTTCAAAAGAAAAAGAATGTCCCATATGCGGAAATAAATTAAATCGAAAATTAGTTAAAAAATCAGTTTAAGATTCATGTAATGTTTTTTGTCCAGATTTCTTAAAATTTTTGTTCTTATTTTGTAACATTTTTTTGATTTTTTTTGCTTTTGCTTCACCTAATCCAGGAGTTTTTGCTAGTTCAGTAACATGGGCACACATAACTTCAAGAGGCGTTCCAAACTTTTCTAATAACCGAATAGCAGATTTTTCTGCCACACCAGGAAGACTACACAAAACAGAAAGCTGTTGTTTTTCAATATTATTTGATTTTTTGATTTTTTTAAGAAAAGGTCCCTTTGTGAATTCCTTCCGTGTAGAAAGTGATACTAAAAGTTTGGCAGTATGTGTTGCACTAGGAGTAGGAATTATCGGGATTTTAAATTCTAATGCAACAGTAGATAATGCACCATAAAATATCAGAGGATTATCAGTTAATTCTTCAATCTCATCTACATTTCCTTCCACCAGTAAAATTGGGTGTTGGTAGTGTTCAGTTAATCTGCTACATTGATCAAATAACCGACCATCAAATATTGAAGAAAGTAAATCAGCGATAGTTTTTCTTTCAACTACAGTTTCAGGCGCTACAATATAGTCGCCTATTGGAAGTGTTTTAATTTCAGTTTTTACGCCGATTGCAGACAAGAGTTTTGGAATTCCACTCTTTTTTTCTCGTTCATCAACTATAATTCTTAATTCGTCTATCTTCACAATTATGTAATGTAGCCTGTGTTAAAATTTGTTAAGGTGTTACGATGAAGGTTTTTCATCACTAGGTGGATTTGGATTTTTCAACATTTCTTGGATTTTTTGTTCTTGTTCTTGAAGACTTGTTTTAAGTCGTTCTTCTTGTTTTGATAAAACAGTAGATTTTGTTTTGGATAATTCTTTTTTTTCTTCCAATTCATCTATCAAAGATTTTTTATCAGATTTAATTAGAATCGAACCTGCATATTTGAAAACTTGATCATTGTCAGCTGCTTTTTTTAATTCTTCTAATGCTCTATCAGATTCAGCATTTTCCATTTCAACTTGTTGTTTTTGCATTAATATTGATTGTAAATTTTGTTGTGATTGTTGCATTTTTGCAATTTGTTCTTGTAACCACGGAGGCATTTGTTGTCCTGCTGACATGATTTAGAATTTATTATTCTTCTATTATACCTTTACAGAGTTTATGGTATCATGTGATGCCTGTAACAAGCGTAATGTGGAATTTAGATTTGCACGCAAATGAGGTAAATGATTTGATTCTAATTCAATTATGATTTCTTTATCAAGAGAGATTTTTGTTTTTGTAGGATTTTCAGGATAAAACTCGTTATCAGTGTTTATTGATTGATAAATTGAAGAATTTTCTTTATCTGAAGAGAATTGAATTTTGGCACTAAAGCTTAACGTCATATGCAGTACCAGCAATTTTTAGTCCGCATTTTTTACAAGCCCAAATTCCAACTACTTCACGTACTATTGGACCACCACATTCAGGACATTTTCGTTTACTTTTCATCAAATGATGAACTTGTGTGAATTGTTTACGGATTTTAATTCCATATCTAGGTCCAAGTCCTTTTAACGTAGATTGCTTTTTTGCCATTCTAATTATCACTCTATTTTGATTGTTTTATAATCTCTCGTATTTTACTGCCTGCCTTAATTGACATTTCAGAACATTTGATTAATTCTTCTTGAGTAAATCCATCTGAACCACCTTTTTGTAATGCAACAACATTACCATCAGAGTTTGTTGTAATTGTTATTCGTGCATCCATTATGGACCATTCATCAATTGTTGGATCAACCAAAATGAAATTTCCTATTTTAGCCATGGTTACAGAGACAGGTAAAGTTGTAACAGGAGGTTCTGTAAATTGTTCTTCAATCTTTACTGGAGCATCATCTTGCATTTCATATTTAGGAATCTTACAAGAATTGATTGCAGCAGTAGATGCATAGGAACATGCATCAAAGAGATTTCCATCATGATCAGTTACAGCGTTATCACAAAATATTCCAATTACAGATTTGTCTTTTTCTAAAACCAATTGCTTCATGTCTAACATTCCGCTTTCTCTTATACCTCTATCAGTAACTCTTGCCAATTCAACAACATCAGGTTGTGGAGGACCAGTTTCAGCAGATGGATGAGCTATTGGCAAAATCTCTGCAGTACAAATCAACATTCCTTTATCACCAGTGTCAGGGAACGGACGTTCAGGTTGAACTTTAACACCTGCAACAACTTCAGTATCACCTAATCTTGCACGTGCAGAACCTTCAGCCTTTGGAATTACACCAATATCTATTGTTAATTCGCGTGATTCATCAAATTGACGACCATCAACACGTTTTCCTTCTTGAAGTAATTCAATAATTTGATTTTTTTTCAATTGATCAATAATTAGACCGTCACTCATTGTTTTTCACCACTGGCAAAGAATTTATCTTGTAATGCCTTTTTTTGTATTTCATAAACCTGATTACAACCATCAATTCCAATATCGATACATTGCTTGTATTCCTCAGGAGTCAATACACCATCTAATTGCAATAAAGTAATCTTTTTCAGATTTGGCATGTAACCAATTGGAAGATCAGCTTGACCTGCTTGGTCTTCTTCATTATTTACATCTAATATAACAGCATCAGCAGCTTTTCCTGCTGCACATCCAGCAACTAAATCACGCATAGGAATTCCAGCATCAGCCAATGCAACAGACGCACCAGTTAAAGCAGCACATCTAGTACCACCATCTGCTTGTAATACTTCCATGAAAACATCAACTGCAGTTCTAGGAAATTCTTTTAACATTACTGCAGGTTCTAATGCTTCTTTGATGACTTTACTAATTTCAACTTCTCTTCTGGAGGGTGCAGGGTTTTTTCTTTCACCGACAGAAAATGGAGCCATGTGGTATCTGCAACGCAAAATTCCAGTGTCAGTATCAGACATGTGCTTTGGATGTACATCACGAGGACCATACACACCTACAAGAATTTTATTATCGCCAAATTCTATGTATGCAGAACCATTTGCATTTTTTAAAACTCCAGCTTTAATTGTAACTTTTCTAGTTTCGTTAACTTTTCTTCCGTCACAACGAATTCCATTTTCATCTAATAATACAATATCTGTGTCT
>CALBOT010000080.1 GCA_937896695.1 uncultured Candidatus Nitrosopelagicus sp.
TTTGCATCTATCATTGATGTTTTATAACCAAGCTCTTCTGCTTTTTTCTGCAGTAACTTTTCCTCAGTTCTTAATCTATCAAATACTATGCAAATTTTCTGCAATTATTCTCCCCAATCTTCGCCTACTGTTTCAGCTTCTTTTAACTCAATATCAGAACCTTCTTTCTTTGAGATCTCATAGTCTGCACCACAATCTCCACAAGAAACTATTTCGCCTACAGCGGCATCCTCTGGGATATTCATATTTGCGTCACATTCTGGACAATTCATATTTTTTTTTGCCTCAATCTCTAGAATTTATTAGCTTCTGTTGACTGCATTCCCCACAATTCAACAAAACCTTTGGCTAATTTCTGATCAAATGTGGAATCTTTTCCATACGTGGCTATGTCGTGACTATAAAGTGAATATTTTGATTCTCTTCCTACTACTCTGACATTTCCTTTGTGAAGTTTTAGCTTAACAGTACCTGTAACGCGTTTTTGTGCTTGCTCGATAAACTGATCTAATTCTTGTCTTAATGGGTCATCCCACAGACCTGAATAAACCATCCATGCCCATTCGTCATCAACTAATGTCTTGAATTTTGTTTCATGTTTTGTATGTACCATCTTTTCAAGATCTGAATGTGCTTCTATTAGACAAATTGCTGCTGGTGTCTCATACACTTCTCGTGATTTTATTCCAACCACTCTGTCTTCAATATGATCAACAATTCCGACACCATGATTTCCTGCTTTTTTGTTTACATATTCAATTAATTTTACAGGAGGCAATTTTTTACCGTCAACTTCTGTTGGTATGCCTTTAACAAATTTAATTTTCAAGTAAGCAGGTTTTTCAGGTAAATTTTTAGTTTTTATCCAAATAAATGCGTCATCTGGAGGTTCATTAAATGGATTTTCTAACACTCCTCCTTCAATTGCCCTTCCCCACAAATTTTGATCAATACTGAATTTTTTTGCTACAGTATCAATCTCTATTCCATGTTTATTTGCAAATTTTAATTCTGTCTCACGGTCCAAATTCATATCTCGAATAGGTGCAATTATTGGAAGGTTTGAACCTGATCTTAATGTATTATCAAAACGTACCTGATCATTACCTTTTCCAGAACAACCATGTGCCAAAGATGAAACTTTTTCTTTTTTTGCAATTTCAAGTACTTTGTGTGCAATTAATGGTCTTGCAAGTGCTGTTGCAAGACAATATTTTTTCTGGTAAAGTGCGTTAGCTTTGATTGCTGGAAAAATATAGTCAGTAACAAATTCTTTTTTTGCATCAATGTTGTAATGTTTTTTTACGCCAAGTTTTTTTGCCTTTCTTGCAATTTTGTTATTATCGTCTCCTTGACCTACATCAACTGTTACTGTAATTACATCCATATTGTGCATGTCTTGCATGTATTTGACAACTACTGATGTATCAAGTCCGCCAGAGAATGCAAGTATTGATTTTTGTTTCATAATGCAACTGTTTGAATGTATGTGGGCATTTATCTTTTATGATAAACAATTTTTGGGCTCATTATTATGATCTAAAAATGAATAGCTAGAGCTAAAATTCGATGGCTATTTAACTTTCAGGCATAACGCTGTTTTATGAAAATCTCACATTTAGTTGGTGTTGCAATTGTTGTAGTTGGACTTGTTGCGGTCATAGGTTTAACTCAGTCTGTAGTTGATGATTCTCAAAACAAAATACGTGTTGCATTTTTCCCAAGTATTGTACATGCTGTTCCAATTGTAGGAATGGAAAATCAAATCTTTTTGGAAAATCTCAATGATGACTTTGATATTGAAGTGAAAATATTTGATAGCGGACCTCAGGTCATTGAATCAATTTTTTCAAATTCTGTTGATCTTGCGTATGTTGGACCTGGTCCTGTAATCAACGGTTTTTTGAAATCTGATGGAAAGGATTTGAAAATTCTTGCAAGTGCTGCAAACGGCGGTGCTAGTTTTATTATACAAGAAAATTCTGGTTTGGAATCAATTGAAAATTATTCTGGAAAGAGAGTTGCAGCACCACAAATTAGTAACACTCAGGATGTCTCTCTCCGACATTATCTTGCACAAAATGGTCTAACACCAGCTGAAAAAGGAGGAGATGTTTTTGTTTTGAATATAGCAAATCCAGACATTTACACACTTTTTGCTAAAGGTGATATTGACGGTGCATGGGTTCCTGAACCTTGGGCTACTATGTTAGTTGAAGAATTAGATGGCGTTCGTTTATTTGATGAAAATGAAATTTGGCCAGAAAATAAATTTTCATCAGTGTTATTAATAGGACGTACTGATTACATTGAAAAAAATCCTGAAGTAATTAAAAAATGGATTAGTGCAAATGAGAAAACAGTACAATGGATTAATGATAATCCTGATGAATCAAAAAAACTCTATAACCAATTCATGAAAGGGCATATGGGGAAAACATTACCTGAAAAAATTGTTCAAGATTCATTTTCTAATATTGTCATAACATCAAAACCTGTAGAAAACTCAATTCACATTTTTGCTGAGCGTGCAGATGCTCTTGGATACCTTGGACGTGATGGTTACACGTTAGACGGAATTTTTTATCATGAAAATATATCTGTGACATCAAATGAGGAAAATCACAATGGGTAAGATAGAAGCAAAAAATATTGTAAAATATTTCCAGCATGATGGAAAACCTCTCAAAGCAATTGGGGGTGTAAATCTCACTGTTGCTGATGGGGAGTTTGTATGTATTGTAGGACCCTCTGGATGTGGAAAATCAACTTTTCTTAGAATATTGGCTGGATTAGAAAAACCCGATGATGGCGAAATATTACTTGACGGAAAAAAACTCGTCAATACTGGACCTGATAGAATAATGGTATTCCAAGAAGGAGCATTATTCCCTTGGTTGACTGTGGAAGATAATGTAGAATATGGTTTGAAGGTTGCAGGCATACCTGAAAAGGAACGTCACGATATATCAAAAAGATATCTTGACATGATGCAATTATCTCAATTTGCAAATTCATATACATATCAATTATCAACTGGCATGAAACAACGTGTAGCTATTGCTCGTGCACTAGTAATGGATCCTGATGTGTTACTAATGGATGAACCATTTGCTGCACTTGATTCTCAAACTCGAGATTTACTTTTAGTTGAAATGCAAATGATTTGGCAGAAAACAAAAAAGACAATCATTTTTGTTACACATAATGTGCCTGAAGCAGCTGTACTTGGTTCAAGAGTTGCTGTATTCAGCCATAGACCTTCAGTTGTAAAGAAATCACTTGATATTGATTACAAACGACCTCGTGTTGCAGAGGATGAAAATTTGGGACAATTTGAAAAACAAATTCTTTCTGCATTAAGGCATCAGGGGCCAAAATAGGTGTTTATTCAATGAAAGGAAATCTCTTAGGTAAAAAAATTGCATTTTATGTATTAATCATAGTTGTTTGGCAAGGAATTGATTCTGCAAACATTTGGCCTGATAACATATTTCCTTCACCTATAGAGGTTGGAGAAGATCTATTGTTTGGAATATCTGATGCAAGCTTGCTTTACGGAATAGGAACTAGCATGTGGCGTTTGATTATTGGTTTGGCAATAGCAATTGGTGGTGGTATGCTACTTGGAATTTTCATGGCTCGTGTTGAAACTGTTAATCAAACAATTGGTTCTCTTGTTTTGGGGTTACAATCAATTCCTTCTGTAGCTTGGGTTCCACTTGCAATTCTTTGGTTTGGTTTAACTGATTCAGGAATAATTTTTGTTACTGCAATAGGTGCAATATTTGCAGTTACTATCAACACATACACAGGAGTAAAAAACATTGATCCATCGTTTATTGAAGCGGCAAGAAATATGGGTGCTAAAGGTGGTCAATTAGTTACAACAATTCTAATTCCTGCTGCATTTCCATACATGATTACAGGATTCAAACAAGGATGGGCATTTGCATGGAGAGGTGTAATCGGTGCAGAACTGCTCTTCTCATTTTTAGGTCTTGGATTTTTGTTAAATGTTGGAAGACAACTAAATGATGTATCACAAGTTATTGCAATGATGCTGGTAATAATGGGAATTGGAATTTTGATTGATGGTTTTGTCTTTAAAAAATTAGAGGACAAAGTTATGACTAAATGGGGACTTCGTTAGGTTTTTCTGATTTCATTCTAGTTGAAATTATGAATGCTGAAAGTGCAACAATGATTGCAAAAACCATGACTGCTGTATAGTTTGTATAATATGCAATACTGCCTGCAATTACTGGTCCAATTACTGTAGAAATTGCTAATGTAGAACTAAAAATTGCAGTCGATGTTGATCTTGGATTATTTTCCATCAAATGGAAATTTCCTCCAATAAACAAAAATGCCCATGAACATCCGACTATTGCCATAAACGGCCATGCCATCCACCACTCTGTAATCAATGCCAGTCCCACAAATACTATGACTGTCATTCCTATTCCAATCTTAAATTTTGTGATATTTTGAATCTGAATTCTTTTAGACATCAAATTCATGACAAGAAATGCAGTAAGTGTATTTGCTACGTATACCATTGAAACTTGATATAATTCTGCTCCAAAATATTCCATTAGCATAATTGGTAAAACTGTCCATGCTGCAGCTGCTCCTACATGACGAATTAATAATGATGAAAAAAGAAATTTGTTTTTTACAATGATCTTTTTAATAATTCCTTTTTCTACAATTTTCTCTGTTTGTATTTTTGGCAGTTTCAATGAAATTATGAATCCTATGATGAAAAAACAACTACTTACCACAAAAATTAATTTTTCATCGTTTGCAAATCCTGCTGCAACTATGCCTGCAAGCCATCCTAAAGCATGGAATGATATTACTGATGCAACTTTAGATTTACCTTTTCCTGCTTCATATGCATATGCCAGCATTGGTGGAATCATTATTCCTGATGCTATTCCTGCACCCAATCTTGCTATGATTAAGTAAGTCGTATTGTCTGCAAAATAATGTAAACCAAATGTTATTGCACATAAAATAAAACCGACTCTGATGAAAAGTAATCGTTTTGCTTTTCTGTCTGACATACGACCAAAATATGTCTCAGTTAAAATTTGTGCAAATGCAAATGATGCAACAACTATTCCTATTTCAAAAACAGACTTTGATACTGTGCTTGCAATAATTGGCATAAACACAAATGTAATTGCTATTCCAGAATGTTGGAAAAAGGTAGTACCCCTAACTAAATTATTTAGATTATCTCTCTGTAACACATATTTCTTATTTTGTTACCTAATTTGAAAGAAGAGGTAAAATTCATTTTTTTCATTTCAATTTAGATGTGATTTGCTTTAACATTCTAGCTGATGCACCCCATACCAAATGATCTTCAAATGTAAATGTGTACATTTCTTGAATTGAATTATGTTTTGGATCTGAATCGTTTGCAAGCGTTTCTAAAAATGATTGCAAAGGAATTTCTAGAAATTCATCAACCTCTGAATTTGGTGTTAATCTGCCAATCTTATTTAATATGCAAACAAACGGCAAAATTGTAAATCCTGAATTTAATGTCGTAACTGGTTCTAATTGACCTAAAATTTTCTCACGTTCAACAATAATGCCTGTTTCTTCTCTAGTCTCTCTAATTGCAGTATCTAGCAAATCATTATCTTCATTAGATATCTTTCCTCCTGGGAATGCTATTTCTCCTCCATGGTGATTCATTGTAATTGGTTTTTTTATCATTAGAACTTTTGGCGAGTCGTTAAAAATTATTATTAAAACTGATGCTAGTTTTGTTTCGTAATTCTCTTCTAAAACTGGAGAAATTTTAGATGTTAACGATTTTCTAATCCTTTCTAAGTTCACATTTTTGTGTAAAACAAATTACTAAATGAGTTTGTCTTTCTTGAAATTATCACGATTCCAATAATTGTCATTGCTAAGACTATCATGACCATCTGACCAAATTCCGGCACTACATAACTACCAAAAACCTCAATTTTTTCAGTACCTTTTTTGAATGGTATTGTAATTGTTAGTCCTTTTTCAAATCCAAATTCATCTGTTATGTATAATGTCTCTATATCATCTCCAAACAAATCTGGTTCAGAATGAATTTGTGCTATAAACTCTCCATTATCAAATGGTCTTACAAGAAAATCATTAATCTTTAATGATAATTCTCCATCATTAGTTGAATCCATATTGATAACTAATGATGCCTTTTTTGGCATTGCTGTGATATCTAAAACCTCGCCTCCTTCAATTTCATAATAAATTAGAGTTGTTAAATCAATTTCATCTGGCACAACAGCGGTTCCATCATTTTCCATAAAGCCTGAAATTTTTACATTTCCTTGGAATGCTTCTGGTACTTCAAAATAAAGATGCCAATTTCCCATTTCGTCTATACTTTGTAATGTCTCAACTGATTCTGTAAATCTGATTTTAGGATCTTTTGAACTTGCACCTTTGGCCATCTTCTCTCCATCTAAAATCACTTCATACTTTTCATTGATGGAGTTTGTAGGAAACTCAAAACTTCCTACAACTGGAAGTTGGAATCCATTTGATGAATACATATTCAACTCTGTTCCATCATCAGTAAATTCTGCGTCTTTGAACCACGCATTTGCAGTATATCTGAAGGTAAATGTCTCATCATTTTGTTTTACTGTTAACGGCATAATGGAATCATCCCCAAAAGCAAAACAACTGTAGTAATCAACATCTTGTGAAATGTGTGGTGAGGCAAGCATTTTGAAATCTAAAACCTCGCCTGGTTTCATTTTGTGAAATATTTCTGATGATGTAACATCTAGTATGTTGTCATCTTTATCTTTAATCAATGCATAAATTCGAAATTTCTCAAATACTTCTTCTCCGCCATTTCTAATTTTTCCAACAATGCTTCCGTCTTCTTGTATATCTAAAGAATCGTAAAGTACGTAGCCTCCGACATATTGATTCACAGTTTCTTCATATGTAATTAATGGCTTTTCTAAAATTGGTGATGGACCTGTCACTTCAGGAAATTGTAATTTCAAAGGAAGCATTTTGTCAGGTTCAATTGCTGCTAACGTATGTGTCTGCTCAAATCTTTGATTTCCATCCATGACTGATAGTGTTATGGTTGGTTGTATTGTGAAATATTCCTTATTTTTTACTCCTGCAAACACAGTGTATATTCCATTTTCATCATAAAATCCTACAAACTCATGACTCGGAATGTACACCTCTCCATACATTCCTGCATCTGCTAATCCTGGATAAAATACTGAAAACAATGCTAGTGATACTATCGCAAACGCAAATTTTCTCATATACCAAATCTATGAAATTTAGATAAAAACCTAATCAGTTAATTCACTAAACATAGAGAAGTTTTAATCAAGTGTTTCGTCATTTCACATATGACTATTAGATATGAGATTAACCCTCCAAAAACATCCGATCCTCCCTCACGAATTCAGTTACTAGATGAGAGAATTGAACAAATCAGCAGGTTTTGTGATGGAATTCATGTAACTGATTCTGTTTTAGGAATTGAAAGAATCTCTCCATTGATTATTGGTTCAGAAATTAAGCAAAAATTTCCAAGACTCAATGTT
>CALBOT010000081.1 GCA_937896695.1 uncultured Candidatus Nitrosopelagicus sp.
CCAGGCGTCGTTGTCAACCCTGATGTTTTTCTAAAAGAGATAACTGATTTTGGAACTGATGGCAGATCATTTCTTGACAATAATTGTGGAATAATTGAAAAACATCATCTTGAAGCTGACTCTAAAGGTAGATTAAAAGAAAAAATTGGTAGTACTGGGTCTGGAACGGGTCCTGCAAATGCTGAACGTGCCATGCGAACCTTAAAGATGGCAAAAGATATTGATTCATTACAAAAATACATTGTTGATGTACCATTAGAAATCAATAATGCTTTAGATAAAAATGAAAATGTACTGATAGAAGGAACTCAAGGAACACATTTGTCTCTATGGCATGGAACCTATCCATTTGTAACTACAAAAGATGTCACTGCATCTGGCATATGTGCTGATGTGGGAGTAGGTCCAAAAAGAATTGATGATGTTATTGTCGTTTTCAAATCATATCTGACTAGGGTAGGTACTGGTCCTATGACTGGTGAACTTAGTGCTGAAGAAACATCTCAAAAAGGCTGGGAAGAATTTGGAACAGTTACTGGCAGACTAAGACGTGCAGCTGAATTTGATTTTGAATTAGCTAGTCGTGCAATCATGCTTAGTAGCGCAAATCAAATATCAATTACAAAATTAGATGTAAGATTTCCTAGTTGTGCAGGTGCACAATCTTTAGATGAATTAGATGCAGATGCAAAATCATTCATTAAAAATATTGAAGAAAAACTAGGTGTGAAAGTTACTTTAATTGGAACTGGTGCAGGCGTAAATGATATAATTGATTTACGAACATAATTTTTTCAGTAAGCTTTAATTTAGAAATTTTAAAAAATAATCTATGGCAACATTACCTAATTATGTTCAATTGGATTCACCTCTAGAATTCACCCGATTAGTTTGTGCATTGGAACGCTCTCCTCGTGTATCCTTTCTTCATGAGCATAATGGCAAAAAAGTATTGTCTGTACAAATGGATTTACTAAAAGAAAAACCTGTAATTTATTTTACACCGATTGAAAATATTGGTCACTATCTATGTTATGGATTCAATTCTGGTCAGGAAAAACTTGAACTTGTAGATACCACTCTTGATAATTCGAAGCTATATTCTCCAATAATCAAAATAAAATCTCTTCCTGCATCACTAAAACCTGATATTGAAACATCAAAAGAAAAATACAATCCTATTGAATTAGAAGATCTATCAAGTCTTGCCAAACTCAGCTTTGGTTATGAGGAAGCACCATTTCCATTATTTGCGTTTAAACAGAATGATAAATGGTTCTTGGGCGTTTTCCTTAACTTCAATGAAGATGGTCCATCATATTTCTGTCATGTCAGCTTGGATGAAGAACCAACAAAACCCTTCCTAAAATACACCACATCAAAAAACACTGAACCTGAATTTGTTAATCATACTGGTGAACATGGTTATTCTTACATCAAAATAATAAAGTTAAAAGACTCACATCCATTGGTCGATTATGACCAAATTCAGTGATAGAATAAAAAAATCCGCAACTACATCTCCGATCATTTTAGCAAACGATTATGATTCAAAAACACCAAACATTGAATCAAAGACATTAAAAAATATTAAACTTCTAAACGACTATTTGTGTGGAATAAAAATTAACTTTCATCTTCTTTTACAACTGGATAAAAAACAAATATCAAAAATTAACAAAACTGCTCATGATTATGGTTTACAGTGTATTGCTGATATCAAACTAAATGACATTGGAAATACAAATATCATTACTGCAGAAAATTTATGGAATATGGGTTTTGATGCAGTAATTGTTAATCCCATTATGGGAAAAAAAAGTTTGAAAAATTTAGTAGAACTTTCACATAAAAAAAACAAAGGGGTAATTTCATTGTGTCATATGAGTGCGCCTGAAGCAAAGATTTCATACGAACTGGAAATTAAAAATCGTTCAAAGAGTCAACAACTTTATCAGTTATTTTTAGATTGGGCATTATCTGCTAATGTTGATGGAATAATTGTTGGGGCAACCTATCCAAAAATCATCTCATATTGTAAAAATTCTGTGCGTGGAAAACTCTCTTTATTCTCTCCTGGAATTGGAACTCAGGGAGGAAGTCCTTCAAAAGCAAAGAAACTTGGTTCAGATTATTTAATAGTTGGAAGAACAATTCTTAATTCTAAAAACCCACTTCAAACTACAAAAAATCTAGTTAATGATTCACTTATCTAAAAACTCTTTAGATTTCAATAAAAGATTCTTTGCATTTTCATAAGTTGTTTTATTCAATGCATTATCAAACTCTAACCAAATGTAATCTAAATGCTCATGTGATAATACTATATTTTCAGTATTTGTTTTTCCAAGAAAAAATATAACTTTCTTGTGAATTTCTTGTTTATCTGCATAAAAATAATACTCAATTTCTTCTTCAAATCCATCAATAAATTCTACATCTGAAATTCCTGTTTCTTCTTTGGTTTCTCTAAGTGCAGTTTCATGAGGTGTTTCATCTTTTTCCATCTTGCCTTTTACAAAATCCCAATGTTTCGATGGATAATTCAATAATAAAAATTTCATACCTTCATTTTCATTAAATAAAATAATTCCTGCTGAAACTTCTTCTTTCATTTTATTTTCCTATTCTTCTTTTCCTTTTTTGGAATGTTCTAATCGCTCTCATTAAATCAATTTTTCTAAATTCTGGCCAAAAAATATCTAAAAATACTAATTCACTATATGCACTTTGCCATAATAGAAATCCACTCATTCGTTTCTCACCTGATGTTCTTAAAATCATGTCTGGAGATGATTGTGGCAAATGGGATGTATACAAATTTGATTCTATTACTTCTTTATTGATTTCTTTTGCATCTAATTCACCATTTTTAATTTTTAAAGCAATTTTTTTTACAGCATCAACTAATTCATTTTGTCCGCCATATGCAATTGCAATATTTAGAAAATGTTTATCATAGTCTTTGGTAACTTTGTCTAATCTACTCAAAACCTCTTTAATTGTTTCTGGTAGTAAGTCTATAGTTCCTATTGCTTTCACCCTCATCTTATTTTTGTGTATTCTGGGGTCATTGTACAATTTTTCTAATCTCTTGTAGATTAAATCGTAAAGATAATCTAATTCTTCATTTTTTCTATCAAGATTTTCAGCTGATAATACGTATAATGTGATAATTTTGATATCAAATTCTTCACACCAGTCTAGTAAATTTTCCACTGCATCTGCCCCTTTAAAATGACCTTTCTCTTGAATTGTTAAATTTCTCTTAGCCCATCTTCTGTTGCCGTCTAGAATTATTGCTATGTGATTAGGCATATCGCCTTCAAGTATCTCACTCTCTAGTCTTTTAGAATAGATTGAATAAAATCCTGAAAGATATAATGCTGCGTCTTTTATTCCGTTAATAATTTGCCACCTCGTTTCCTGTATCTACGGAAAAGTAGTGTGGCTGATATCAGTGTTATTGCTGCACCTGCTAACATTGGTGGAATTAGTGTAAATGAACTATCATTTGTAGTTAGTATGTTTGCAAATTGTGCAACTGTTGGATAAATTGCAGCTAAAACAATTATTCGCAACACATCACTGATATGTTTTAATTTTCTGTTTAGCCAATTACTAATCAAAATTCCAGCAGAAATTGTTCCTAGTCCCATCCATAAAAATGGAAATAATCCTTGAAGGAATTGACCAACAACTATTTGATTTGATAATGATTGTGTCAAATCAGTTCCATCTTTGAAAAATTGTGAATCAACATTTGCCACACCTGCAGGTATTGATGCAAGAATCAAAATCAATCCTGTAACAAGTGCAAATAATCTAATAAATCCTGTTGGAGTTGCCTTTGTCCAATTAGACCATGATTTATCTATATCAAATGCACGAATGAGAAATGCACCACCTAAAATACTAACTAGAACCGCAAAAATTTCTGCAGTATAACCAACTACTGTTCCAATACCGCCTATTAACAACAAAATTCCTGGAACTCCCAAAAAGAACTTTGAATACGTTTTATCATAAATTACCATTTTCAAAAATTTTCCAAATACTGCATAGGAATGTTCAATTGTTCTACTAACCTGCATCACAACTCTTTGAACCGAAACAACCGGTATTACATTTTGAATAACTGGAATTACCATCTCGTCATCTTCTCCATCAGAAACAATTACTGCTCCATTTGCAGAAAATTTCTGTAAAATAGATCTTATTTCACTGACAATTTTTTCATCGGCTTGAACTCCTCTTCTTTCTACTCCTGCAACTACTGAAACTTCAACATTGTATCCCTTACTAACTAAATCTTCATAGGTTTTCACTGCATAAAATATGGAATTTGAATCTGCATCTTCAGGGTCTTCTAAAGCTAGTCTTTGTGCTGCATTAATACATGAATCTCTACCAACAACTGGTGTTGATATGCCTGCTTTTCTCCCTACGTCATCATCTCTATCTACGCAAATTACAAGTAATTTCGATGCAGCGGTAGATTCTATATCTCTCTCTAATTTCTTAGTTGTTGACATGTATACTTGTAATTACAAAATTACCTTTTAATGATTTCCAACCAATGAATATAGTATTTTTTGTATTTACTCATGGTTTTGAGGAATTTGCCATTTCGGCATATTGAATTGATTCCTCTTTTATTTTTTCTATATTTTTCATAATTTCTGCAATCTGTTCTTGTTCTCCATTATTATTGATTAAATTTGCAATAACCATTGTTTCTATGATGTATGCTTCAAATGATTTTAATGATGCAATTCGATTGATGTAAGTTTCTTGCCATTCTTGCGGTGCATCACTATATGCTAATTCCATTAGTAATGCATTATTTTGTGATGATGATGTTTCTGCAATTCTTATGTATTCGTCTATGGATATTTTTTCATTCATAAATTCTGAAAATGATTCTTCAACCGCATTTGAAACTATCTTATGTCTTTCATAAATTCCTGCATCATGATTCTCAAAGTCGGTTACTACTATTGTCATATCCGTATTTGATGGATTCTCAAACCAAACCATGAAACTTCCAATAGTTATGGCAACCAAAACTATTACTGTAATTATAACTCCTTTCTTAGAACCCATGTCTCTATCAAATCTTTGATATTATAATACTGATCTATTTTATCTAAATTCATTATTTTTTCATAATTTTAGTACTTTTGATCAATTTTAGAAAATTTTCTAAATTAGTTTATAAAAAAAGCCTTTCACTTCTAGCCTCAAGTGAAATAATATTCACATTCTGTTTTCAAATAGAAGATCGTTTTGGATTTGTTATATGACTGAAGCATATTGCGTAAAATGCAGAAAGAAAGTAGAAATTAAAGACCCAGAAGAGACTAAGTTGAAAAATGGACGTCCAGCTGTAAAAGGCGTCTGTGGTGAATGCGGAACTAAAGTTTTCCGAATAGGTAAACCTTAGACACTCTTTTCTTTTTCTACCTAAACCCATATAGGGGATTTGTACAACTTGTAGTTATGACAAAAGCTGATTATGAAAAATTATTAAAAAGAATTGAAAAAGATATTTCAAACACTTCGTCTACTGGGAAGCGTTTTGAATTACCTCCTATTGATATTACTTGGGAAGGAAAAAAAACAATTCTTAGAAATTTTGCAGATTTCCCAAAAGCATTAAGAAGAGATCCAAATATCATTTTACAATATCTGTCCAAAGAATTTGCTGTACCTGCAGATAGAGTTGGTGATAAAGCAATTTTTGTTGGTAAACGTGATCCAGATGATTTCAGTAGATTATTTGGAATTTATCTGAAAGATTATGTTGAATGTCCCACATGTCATAGTCCAGATACTAAAGTAGAAAAAGAGAATAGAGTCTCGTTCCTAATCTGTGAAGCATGTGGTGCAAAATCTACAATTAAAGGTAAATATGCATAATGCTTTTTTCTACAAAAGTTATTAGTGCAAGTGGAAATTTAATGCTAAATATTTGTGATCCTGAATTAGTAGATAAAACTCTCCATGATGGAAAATTAAAAGTAAAAATTAATCCAAATTATTATGCTGAAAAAAATGTTGATGAACATGAAGCTAAAACTTTACTTACACAATGTAGCTCTATTAACATGGTTGGCGAAAAAACAATTTCACTTGCCACTAGTCTTGGAATTGGTTCTGAGAAAAGTATCAGAAGAATTGAAGGTGTACCATTTTTAATAGTATTCAAGATGTAACACCACAATTATATACAAAATTCACATATCTTTTACGTGGGAAAGCGTAAAGTACTCAATGAAAGTGCATTAAAGGAAATTAGATTAGCTGAAGAAGGCGAGATGTATGGTAGAGTCATCAAGCTATTAGGAAGTGATCAAGTTCTTGTAAAATGTACTGATGATATTACTCGAAGAGGAAGAATACGAGGAAAATTAAAAAGAAGAATTTGGATCAGAGATAATGACGTTGTTGTAATTGCACCTTGGGATTTTAAAGAATCTGAACGAGGAGATATTGTTTGGAGATTTACTTTGCCACAAGTTGATTGGTTAAAAGACAACGATCATATCCCTAAAGACTTTTGATATTGAAATGATTTTCTATTTGTAGATGTAGTGTAGATATGTCTAGTAATTCAGAAAAAAAAATTGAATTAAAAATAAAATCTAAACTTGAAAAAAAGAAAAAAAAGAAAACTCCTAATGATGGATTCAAAAAAAATAAAGTTGTCAATGAGGTTTTAGATAAAATTACTATCATGCAACTTTATGATTTAATTAATTCTAAAATTATTTCTTATGTTAATGGTGTTGTAAAAGCAGGTAAAGAATCTGTTGTTTTTTGGGCAAAAGATCCTGAAGATAATGACATTGCACTAAAAATATACTTGGTTACAACTTCGAATTTTAAAAAAAGAAGTCAATATGTTACCGGTGATCCTAGATTTACTAGTGTCAAAAAAGGAACAAAAAACGTAGTTTATCTTTGGGCTAAAAAAGAATTTCAAAATATCTCTAAATGTTATGATTGTGGCATTCCTGTTGTAAAACCTAGACATGTTTCAAAAAATATCTTAATAATGGATTTTGAAGGGAAGGATGGAAAACCTGAAAATACTTTGTTAGAATCTGAAATTGATGAAAATGATTATCATCAGTCAATTCGGCTAATTTCTGATTTATTCAATAAAGCAAAATTGGTTCACGGTGATTTTTCCGAATATAACATCTTTAAAACCAAAAATGGTTTAAAATTGTTTGATTTGGGATCTGCAGTTGATACAACGCATCCCAATACGATGAATTTTTTGAAAAGAGACATTAATAACATAACCAACTTCTTTGTAAAACGAGGATTGACAGTAGAAAACCCTGCCGATATTCTTGAAAGGATAACAAAATGAGCTTTGAAAAATTAATTAGAATCCCGGTTGATAGAATTGGTGTAATAATAGGGAAATCTGGCAAGACAAAACATCAAATTGAAAAAAAATGCCATGTTAATTTGAATATTGATAGTGAAACTGGTGAAGTAATAATTACTAGTGATAAAATTGATGGAAACATTAGTCCGTTTAAAGCAGTTGAAATTATCTCTGCAATGGGTAGAGGATTTTCACCAGAAAACTCATTACGTCTTTTACGTGGGGAAAATAGTTTACACATAATTGATTTACGTGAGTTTGGGGGTAAGTCTCCTGATCAAATTGAAAGAATTAAGGGAAGGATTATTGGTGAAAATGGAACTGCAAGATTAAACATGGAAAATTTAACCGGTGCATCAATTTCTGTTTATGGTAGAACTGTTGGAATAATTGGCGAACCAAATCAATTGCGTTTGGCAGTAGATGCAATATCTTCACTTTGTAGCGGTAGTATGCATGGTCCGGTTTATAACAAACTGGAAGCTGCAAGAAGAAAAGAAAAGGCAGATAAAGCATTGTTGTGGGAAAATCAAAATGTCTTCTAAAGAAAATTTTAACCAGATCTCTCCTAGTGAATTTTTTTATCGTAATCGTGATCTTGCAGGATTTAGTAATCCTACACGTTCATTATATACTGCTGTTCGTGAATTTGTAGAAAATTCTCTTGATGCATGTGATCATAGTGGAATATTACCTAACATTCACATGACAATAAAGGCTGTGGATCCTGAAAAACCTGATCCTAAACCGTACATCTTGACTGTAAAAGACAATGGTCCTGGAATTCCTTCAAAACACGTACCTCTTGCATTTGGAACTGTTCTGTATGGTTCAAAATTTGGATTAAAACAAGCTCGTGGAATGTTTGGTTTAGGTGCAACAATGGCTATTCTATATGGACAAATTACGACAAACAAGCCTGTAAAAGTAAAAAGCAATGCAGATGGAAAAACTCGATTTGATTTTGAAATGAAACTTGATATTCAAAAAAATAAACCCGTCATAATGAAAAAGCAAGAAACATCAAGTTCTGAACAAGGATTAAGTGTTAGTATTACTTTAGAAGGTGATTATGCTAAGGCAGGTACAAAAATTCGTGATTATGTGTATCAAACTTCTCTAATTACTCCGTATGCAACTATAACATTTGATGATCCAAAAGGAGAAAAATTTCATCACAAATCAATAATTCGTTCAATGCCCCCTGCTCCAACTGTGATTGCACCTCATCCATATGGAATTGATGTCGAAACAATTCGTCGTATGCTTGTTGATACGCACTATCAAATTCCGAATGTTGATGATAAAATGATTGAAAAAATTAGAAAAGAACTTGGTATGTCAAAAAGTAAATTTACTTACAAAGAAATCATGAAAAAAACTGAGAAAAAATGGAAGTCACTAACCAGACCTATTCGTGTGGTAATTGCGTTGATGTCATTTTTAGAAGCAGATTTTGAACAACTACAAAAAATTAGAATTGAAGATGTTGATCTACGTAATAATAAACTAGTTTATTGGGATTATAGCACATCGCAAACTCTTGCAGTAGACATGGATACTGAAAGTCCTTATTACAAACAATTGGCAAATACTGTGCAAGGTGAATCACTCACTCACTTTTTAACAAAAAGATTCCAAAGAGTTGGTCCAACTGCTGCCTTGGAATTTTGTAAATTTGCCAAGTTTAAACCAGAAACTAGAGTTGGAAATATGACTGACCAAGAATTAGTAAAACTAAGCGATGCATTACAAACATACGAAGGATTTAGATCACCTGACCCTACATGTTTAGCACCTCTTGGTGCAGAACCTCTTGAAAAAGGAATTCAGCGTAGATTTGAGCCTGATTTCATGGCTGTAGTTCAAAGAACTGCATCTGCTTATTCTGGATTTCCATTTGTTATTGAAATGGGAATTGCTTATGGTGGTAAAATTGAATCACGTGGAACTAATGTATACAGATTTGCAAATAGAATTCCATTATTATATGACGAAGGTAGTGATGTTGTACTAAAAGTTGTCAAGGATACGGATTGGAATCGTTATAAAGTCAAAAGTGATTCTGCGCCATTTATCATAGTTTCACATATTTGCTCAACTCGAGTACCATACAAAACAGTAGGAAAAGAAAATGTTGCAGATAGGCCTGAAATTGAAAAAGAACTAAGACTGGCACTTCAATTTCTTTCAAGAAAACTCTCTGGATATATGTCTAAAAAGGGCCAAGCTGAGGCTGCAAAGAAACGTGCTAACCTATATTCGAAATATTTACCACTTGTTGCACAATTTTGTACTGAATTATCTGGAAAAAAGAAAGAGCCAAACTATAAAAAAATGATTAAAGAAGAAACTGCATTAAACAATACAGATCAAAATAAAGAGGTAGAAAATAATGGCTAAAAAAACAACAAAAAAAGTAACAAAAAAGGAAACAAAAAAAGAAAAAATTGATAAATCAAAAAAACTTATTCAGGCTCTAAAAAACCACGGTGCCCAGATATATGAGGATCTTGAAAATGGTGAATTCCCAAAGTTTTCAATACCAAATCGTTCCATTAGTAATATCATTTATGATAAAAAACTAAGACAATATGTGCTTGGAACTAATTCTTCTCTAAGAAGTGCAAGAAATAGTTCCCAATTACGTTCATTCACTCAATTATTGTGGCTTGCATTTTTTGCAAATAAATTAACACATGAAAAAAAATCATCCACACTTCGAGATGTTTACTACTCTTCTCAAGCGTTTGCAGTAGATTTTGAGGACCAACAGGAATCAGATAATATTATAGTTGATCTAGAAGCTGTTTTATCACAACCTCGTGAAGATTTCTTTGTATTTCCTGAAGAGAGAAGTAGTATTTTTGGTGATTTGACAATTGAATATACAATCCCGGGTTATGAGGGAAAGACACAAAATCTCTCCAGTCATCCTGATGGATATGCAATTGGTCCTAGTATGACTTCTGCTCAATTAACTGATACTAGTGCTGAACTTGTAATTGCAATTGAAAAAGGTGGATTGTTTACACGATTTGTTGAAGAACAAGTTGATAAAAAATTCAAATCCATAATAATAAACACTGGTGGTCAAGCTCCTCGTTCAACTCGAACATTACTAAAGCGTTTACATGATGAATTGGGATTACCTGTTGTCATATTGACTGACGGTGATGTGTATGGAGAACATATTGCAATGGTAATAAAATCTGGTTCTGCAAATGCAGCTCATTTAAGAGAATTAACAGTTCCTGATGCAAAATGGATGGGTGTGTGGGCTACTGACATTGATAAATTCAAACTTCCTACAATTCCAATGACTGAATCTGATATCAAAAGATGTTATGATTTACTAAAAGATCCTAGATATGAAGAAGGATTATGGAAACGAGAGTTAGAGGTATTCATAAAAATTAAGAGAAAAGCTGAACTAGAAGCATTTTCAAAATACGGTCTAACTAACATCACTGAGAAATATTTGCCTAAAAAGTTAGAAGAATCAAAGAGCTTCTGATGTTTTAATTCTTAATGTCAATACACCATTTCTGTATTTGAAATCAGCAATTTCCATTTCTTTTGGACCCTCTATTTGAACTTCTTTTGAAAATCCTTGTGACCCTCTGATGTATAAAACACTGTCAATTAATCTGACGGCAATTTTATCTTCGGGTCCTGGAACTTCTGCAACAAAAACTGTCTCATTATCTCCTTTGATTAAATCGTATACCCAATTCTTTGATTCCTGTTCTCTTGCAGTAAATTTTGGTTTTTGAGTGACAACCATTTTCTTTATTACTTTGGTCCAATAAACTATGGTTACCAAGGCAATTCCAATTAGTATGAAACTGACAAATCCATTATCTGCTCGTAATGACATTGCATATACTAATCCAAAGAAAATTAACAAAATTATAGGTACTACGTAATTTAGTGATTTTTCCGTTGGTTGTGTAGCATTAGCATATTTACTCAATACACACAAAATTAGTTTTACCAAATATAAAGCATCTTTGATTTTTATAGGCAGAATCTTATATCATACCATTGACTGAAAACTCTGCAAAAAAAATCTCAACAATGGATATTGTTACTAAAGGATCTTTAATTGCAATCATTATTTCTGTGCCTACTTTGGTGGTGTTTTTTTCGATATGGACAATTACTGATGATCTTATTTTTGGTGGTCTTGGGGGACTGATAACTAATTTCATTACTATAGGCATTTCGTTTAAAATAGTAAGTAAGAAATTTGTTAAAAAACCAAAAGATAATTTTGAATTATAATTTGAAAAAATGAATCTATCACAAATAATTAAAACTCTTGTCTCTGAAATCAAACTAACAGAAATTCAAGCAAAAATTTTTTTACATGTCGTAATTAATGGTAAAATGAATACCTCTAAAATCTCAAATGATCTGAAAATCTCTCTAGATGATGCAACTCAAAATTCAAAAAAATTAGTAGAGCTTGGAGGATTCATAGATATGCCTAACAATGAATTTGAAGCAATGCATCCTAGATTTACAGCTGTCAATATGTATAGAAAAATGTGTGAACGAGAACAAAAAGAGTTCAAGAAAAACCTAAACGTCGACAATATTGGGGTTGCATTAGAAACATCTTATGATGATGCAAGGACTAAATATAACAAATAAAATGAAAAAACATGGTTGAATCTGATGCACCTTCTGGTAAACCTCAAAGCTATACTAGAAAAACTTTAGGTAATTCTGAAGAAAAACCAAAAGCTCCTGAAATTTACAAATGCTGTGATAATCCTCAGATAACATATCTTGCTCCTGTAAATATCAATATTGATGAAAGAACAATTGGTTCAGTTGATGTTTGGAGATGTGCTTCATGCATGAAACCATTTTGTGAAGAAAAAACATTAGGTATTGATTCTATTTCTGATATTGTTGGAATGCCTCGAATTGAGGATAATGAAAAATGGGCAGTTATTGTAAGTAAATTACAAAAAGGAAAAGACAAATGGAAATTAGTTAAATTAAAAGAAACTGGAATGATAAAGTTTGAAACTGCTGATGAAAAACTTATTGATTTAAAAATACAAGATTATAAAATTGTGGATGACTATCATTCAAGTTTTCTTGTTTTAGATCATATACATACTGCAGTTGAAATTTAATCTTGAAACTTACCGTCAATATACAAGAGATTACTGGTACTCAAATGGCTGCAAAAATTGTTGGTACTTTTGCGGTTGATGAAAACTCATTTCCTTTCACTGGTATTGCTTTTGGAAGAATAGGTGGTCAGAATGTAGGCGTTAAACTTACTGATGATGTTGAAAAAAACATTAAAAATTTGGGTTATGACCTTGATGCTGTGATTGATACTCTACAAAAAAATCTCATCCAAGGTGATCTCACTTTACCTGAAGGTTTACAAAAAGAATCTTTTGCTGATGATTAAAACTCTGCTTCTTCTAATGCTTTTTCACAAGAACATGATTTTGAAACAGGAATTTTATCAATTAATTCTGTAAGTAGTTTCTTAGTTAATTCCACATTTTTTGAAAGTGTTTCGATGACTTCTTTTGCTGTAACTGGTTTTTCTGCCCATACATCATAATCTGTTACTGTTGAAATTGATGCATAACAAATCTGTGCTTCTCTTGCTAATTGACACTCTGGAACTAGTGTCATGCCAATAATCTCTGCACCAGTACTTTTGTAAAATCTTGATTCTGCTTTAGTTGAAAATCTGGGCCCTTCAATGCAAACATATGTTGCTTCTTTGTGAATTTTTAATTCTTGTTTTTCTGCAACGTTTAAAATTGCTTTTTGTAATTCTGGACAGAATGGGTCTGCAACTGAAATGTGTATGACTCGTCCATCTTCAGAAAATGAACCTTTTCGTGATTTTGTAAAATCTAAAAATTGTGTTGGTAATGCAAAGTCACGTGGAGCAAATTCTTCTTTTAAACTTCCAACTGCTGATGGTGCGATTATTCTTTTTACGCCTAGTTCTTTGAATGCCCAAATATTTGCTCTGTAATTTATCATATGTGGTGGAATAGTATGTTTTTTGCCATGTCTTGGCAAAAATGCAATTTTTCTTCCATTAAATTCGCCAATTGTAATTGTATCTGAAGGTTTTCCGTATGGTGTATCGATGGAAATTTCTTTTGGTTCTTTTAATAATCCTGAATCATAAATACCTGTTCCGCCAAAAATTCCAATTTCTGCAGTTTCTTCCATTAGTATTCCACCAGTGATTCTGATCTGTAATCTTTAATCTTATCTCGACCATTCAAATCAAGTAATTCAATAATAAACGCAAATCCTACCACTTTTCCGTTAATTTTTTCAATTAATTCTGCTGCTGCTTTTGCTGTCCCGCCTGTTGCTAACAAATCATCACAAATTAGAACACGTTGTTTTTTCTGAATAACATTTTTTTGAATTTCTAATGTTGCCTCTCCATATTCTAACGTATATGATGTTCTAACAACTTCGCCTGGTAATTTTCCTGCTTTTCGAACAAGAATCATTCCTTTATTATATTTCAGTGCAAGTGCACATGCTATGATAAACCCTCTTGACTCGATTCCGGCAAAAACATCAACATCATTGGGGTGAAATTTCTTTGAAAATTCTTCTATCATAAATGATAATGCTGAAGGATCACCCAAGATTGGTGAGAAATCTCTAAATAAAATTCCTTTTTTAGGGAAGTTCGGATAATCTCCAATCTTATCTTTTAGATTCATAAGTTTAGACGAAAAATTGAGAAATAAAAACCGTTAGTTGATCAATTAATCGTGAATTTTGTAGAGGTGTTTGATGCACCGTCGTCTACTGTAATTTCATATTCTCCATTTTCCAAATCTGCTGGAATTTGCCACATTGTTAAATATTCTCCATTACTTTTTGCAGTAATGTTTAGTTCATCAATCTCCACTCCTTCTGAATCAAATATTTTAATTGTTACAGTTGCTGATAATCTTGCACCTGTTCCTGATAAATTCATTAATTCATTTGTGTTATAGTTTTCCTTGTCTGTGAATATTTCTAATTCTTTATTTTCGCCAGTAACTGAAAATTCAATATCTTTGAAATTTCCTCCACTCTTTGCATTTACATTCCATTGTCCTGTTATAGCATCAATTGGAATTCTAAAATTATCTACTTTGAATACTCCAAATCTATCTGAAAATGTTTGAATTTTCTTTATAACTTTTCCATCTGGATCGCTAATGGTAATATCTAGCAATACATTGATTGCACCTGTACTACCAAGAATCAAAATTTGTTCTCCTTGTTGGTAGTCGTCTCTAGTTGTTTGTATTGAAATTGCACCTGAACCTGTTGTTAATCCTATTGTAAATATCGCTGAACCAGAACTCTCGCCTCTTTTTGCATTCAAAGTAAATGCTCCGTTTGGCAACTCACTTGATTCTATTTTGTATATTTCCTTACCATCTGGTCCTAAATTCAATGTGTCAGAAAGTTTTTCTCTGTCTGCAGAATCAATCAAAATAATTGAAATTTGTGAGTTAACTGGACCCTGAATTTCTACATTAACTGTTTCACCACTTGCAAAATTCAATTGTGTTGGTCTTACAATTAATATTGGTTCAGGTTCTTGCCCCACGCCAAAAGTTGTAATTCCTGATTCATTTCCTTGAAATGCTGATAAAATGTAAGTTCCTTCCACTGACCCTCTTGGAATTTCTACATCGAAGTTAACCATTCCAGATTCTCCTACTGAAACATTTCTAGAAAAAATTTCTGTATTTATGGCATCTTCTATAATTACTGACATTTCTTGATTTGGAATTGCAGAACCTACAAATACAATAGTATTACCTGCCTCAACACTTGTTTCCATACTTTTTATGTTGATTAATTTTGCACTAATGACTTCTATATTTCTTAACGCTTTACTTTTACCATCATCAATTTCAATAGAAATTGTTCCCAAATCCAAATCTGGGGCAAATAAATTGTCATAAGACCATTTACCATCAAACCTCACTTCAATTGTATCTATGGCAAGAATATCTCCATTAACATTTTTTGATGTAATTGTTAACGTTGTATTTGGAGTTGCCATTCCTTCCAACGTAATGATTTCTCCCCGCTTTGCCTCTTGTGGTGTATTTCCTAATGATAATTTAATTACATCTGCGATTTCTCTATTCTCTAGTTGTGGAATTCGTATACTGAGAGATTTTTCATTTCCTCCTGAATCTTGCAAAGTAAATTCAGTTCTCTCATCGTCAAGTATTGCTGGTAGTTTAGATGTAAATAATATTTTTCCATTTGAATCAACCTTCACTGAGTTTTCTAACTTATCTTCAATGTAGAAATCAAGCGATTGATTTGGAACAAAATTTTCTCCAACCACTCTAAAATCTGAACCTGATGCAGGTTTTTCAGGAATAAATCTAAAGTTTGAATTTTCTTTTATTGCAACAATTTTTGGCTCATTTAATTCTGGTTTACTTTCCGTTTCTTCTAATTTTGTCACTGATGTACTTGCAGAAGTAATTACTTCTCCCTTTGAATCTAATGCTTTCCAATTTATTATTGGATTATTTTCTGTAGTTTTAATTCCAAATTTCACGGATTGACCTGGTGCTACTTCATTTTGGGATGTAAATATAATCACTCCTTGAGGTGTATTTTTGCCCATCCATCCTTCTTCTGTTTTGAAAGATTTGAATTCATTCTCTCCACTTAACCAAATTCTTACCATATCTATTTCAGCAGTATTTCCTCTATTGTTTTTTAACTCAAGTATAGTTGAATCCTCAAATCCTGTACTTGTAGCAATGATTTCATCCGCAAAACTACTCTCAAAACTTGATACAAAAATGATTGATGAAATTAACAATAACGAAAAAACCAAAACTGAATATGAGCCCATCACAGAAATGTTCTATTATCTACAATTAAATCTTAATGAGAATTAATTCCTCATTATTCGATATTATGCAACTTGAGTAGCTTTCAATTCGTATGGATTTTCTGACCACCATTTTGCATATAGCTCGTCAATCTCTTTCATGTCTGAACTACTGAGATATTTTCCGTCTGACATATCTGAAAATATTTGAATTTCTTCTTCACTAATTACCGTTGGAAAAACGGAAGAAATTCCCTGTTTTGATAAGATGAATTTAATGGCTAATTCTTTGATGCTTAACCCATTTCTGTCTGCAATTGGTCTCAATTGCTCCACTTTTTTCAATGATGCTTTAATCCATTCTCCTTTTCTTACTGAACGATGATCTTTTTCATCAATTTTTGTATCTGCATTTACTTTACCTGTCAAAATTCCTGATGCATCTGGAACTCTCACTAAAATTCCTACATTGTTTTCTATACTTGAATTCAATAATTCATTTCCTGGTGTTTGTTCTAAAATATTAAAAACAGTCTGAACTGCAGTTACATTTTTTCTTTTCATTGACTCTAAACCCTCTTGTGTCCATCCTATTGCTGGTCCTAATGCAATTTGATATGTTCTAATTTTTTCTTCTTCAATTAAACTATCTAGTGTATTAAAAATTGAATCATCCTTTATGTGATGCATTTTTGGATTGTGTAATCCATACATATCCACATGATCTGTTTTCAATCTCTCTAAACTATTGTTTAATGCTTTTCTAGTAAATTCTTCATCAAATTGTTGGGGTAATTCTGTATGTCCAACTTGTTTAACTTGCTCAAAATCATAGCCGTATTTGGTTGAAATTATAACCTCGTCTCTCATATCTTTGAATGCTTCTCCAATCAAACGTTCACTTTTACCTTTTCCATACATGTCTCCGGTTTCAAAGAAATTTATTCCACAATCATATGCTTTTTTTAGCATTCTTTTAGCTTCATCTTCGTCAATTTCTTTTCCCCACCAGTTTAATGCAATTGTCCATGCCCCAAAACCAATCTCTGAAACTTCAATTCCACTTTTTCCTAATTTTTTATATTTCATTTAACAATCTCCTTAAACTCTTGTAGTTTGTTTTCAAGTTCATTTTCTTCCAAAGCTAACTCTCTTCGTCTACGTCTAACCATCCACTCTGTATCTTGAAAATTAGAATTTAATTCTATCCAAGATTTACATCCTGAAAACTCTGGTTTTAGAGGTAAATCAAATTCTGGAATTTTAATTATTTTCAAGAACACCGCTTTCATTGGTTTTTCAGGTTTCCAATTTCTTCTTTCTTGAATGTATGAATCGCTCCAAATGTGAAATGATGATAATTGATTGATTATTTCATTAGATTCAATATCTTTTTCAAATAAAATTTCTGCATATGACGAAATCTTGTTAAACCCTTCTTTTGGTTTTTTGTCTAAAACTTCATTCAGAAAATCATGAAACTCGGGTTTAACATGTTTTGGTTCCTGATGTTCCCATGTTGGAAATAAAAAAAACTTTTTGGATTCAATCTTAAAACCTGAAGCAGTTTCTAAAATGCCGCCCTTTCTCAAAATTACAGTTTGTTTTCCTTGTTCAAGAGCCTTTACCACTGTGGCCCATTCTTTTAATCCTTCCATTATCCAAGACTCGTAATTATAGGGACTATATCCTTTTTCACACAAACTATCATCGGTGTATCTTCTTTGACATATGCTGAAACTTTGGTACCTCTAAGTTCCATAATCATGTCCTGAAATACATTTAGATCATCAGATTCAAATGCTAACATGAAATCTTGATCATGTATTCCAAAAGAGTATGTTGTGTTTAGTTCTACTTGTGGATATTTTTGACTAACTTTGATATGTTCATCCATCATTGCTTTGCGTTGCTCAAGTGGTAGAAGATACCATTCTCTTGTTTTGATAAAAGGATATACAACTGTGTATTTTTTTGCCTCTAAACCTCCTACAAATGAGTGAATTCTGTCTTTTTGTGCATAAATGGATGGTCGTGTTGATGAAAAATAAACTATAGATGGCATGATATATTTTCCAACCACTGTCAGGTATATTTTTGAAATTGTATCTTGAATGTCTTCAATTGATTCGGACATGAACCAAATTAAAAAATCTGCATCATCTCTTAACCCTAATGTTGAATATGTTCTAGATTTCACTGGTGCATTTTCTAATATATTCTCTAATTCCTTTGCTGATTCTTCTTTTGCTAAATCTGCCATCCATCTCCATTTTGGATCTATTTTAAAAAATGAGAAATTGAAGTAATATCTTTTATTTTCTTCAGACATGATCACTCATTTGTTGTCTAATATTTAAAAT
>CALBOT010000082.1 GCA_937896695.1 uncultured Candidatus Nitrosopelagicus sp.
TGCAACAGTATCTGGTTGTTCAACAGCAGTAACTTTGTCAACTTTTTTATCAAATGCATCAACGATTGGGGCACATCCTTGCGGTTGTGCACAATGCATATGCATAGAAGATAGATCATTAAGTAAAGAGACAGATTGTAATTCTTCAAATCCTTTACAAATTGCATTTAACATAGCACCACTTCCAGTAGGAACTATAAGATGATTTGGAACATTCCAGTCTAACTGTTCTGCTGCTTCATAGGCTAAAGTTTTTGATCCTTCAACATAGTATGAACGCATATTGATATTTACAACACCCACTCCTTTTCTATCACCAATCTGTGCTGCAATTCTATTTGCTTCATCATATGTACCATCAACAGAAATGTATTCAGCTCCATATGATAATGCTTGTGCAATTTTTGCAGTTTCGATATTACTTGGTGCAAAAATATAACAGGGCATATTTGCTTTTGCAGCATGTGCTGCAGTTGCAGATGCAAGATTACCAGTAGATGCACAACCAACAGATTCTAAACCAAATTCTTTCGCTTTAGAAATTGCAACACCTGCAGGTCTATCTTTAAATGAAAATGTTGGATTTACAGAATCATTTTTTATGTAAAGATTGTTTAATCCTAACTCTTTACCAAGCTTTTCTGCTTTCACAAGAGGGGTCATTCCTGCCTCTATGCTAACAATATTTTTTTTATCCAAGATAGGCAATAACTCGAAATAACGCCAGTAAGTTTTTTCTCTATTTTGAAAGGTATCTTTATTCACAGATGGAAAATCATACTTTACATCTAATGGGCCAAAACATTCATCGCAAATGTACTTGAAAGTAGGTTCATACTCTTTTTTACATTCTCTACATTCAAGGTGATTTTTACCCATATTTAGATCAGATTCTAATTAATTCATAAAATATCCTAATATTAGATTAAGTATTACTTAATTTTATTGTCTAGAATTAGAATAGCTTTTTGTTAAAAATTATGATGAATATAAGAAAAAAAGCAAAAAAATGAATTTTTATCAAAAATCAGATAAGATTAATTGAAAAAATGAGAAAAAATAACATAGATTTTTGATAAGAAAGTTTTATAGAATTAAAAAATTGTGCCAAATTATGAATAGAAATGTCGGTATTGCAACAGGTATTGGAATCTCAATAATTTTAGGAGTAATAATTTTTCAAGTAAATGAAACTACATGGAAACAAGTTTCAGTAGAGGAATATTATGAAAAAGATGGAAAAGTTTCAGGAGTTGTTTATCCAGATAATCCGCAAATTTTGGGACCACTACAAATTAATAAAGACAAGTATCTTTTGGGCGAAAATGTTTTTGTGATTATAAAAGATCTTAGACCGCAAGATAGAGGTTCAATACAATTTTTCACACCTGGTGGAATATTATTTGATGAAATGGGGTTTAATGGAGAATACAATGATTATGCAAAAAAATATTTTAAACCACAATTATTGAAATCAAAAAATTTGTGTGAAAAAGAACAACTTGTAGGAACATGGACAGTTATGTTTAGAGGATATGAAGAAGCCAAATTATATTTTGAAGTGACATCAGATATTTTACCTAATCAAGAAAGCCATTTTGTAGAATGTGAAGTAGCATATGAAATTGATATTACAAAACCAACTACTCCATAACCATAAATTTAGTAGCGTACAGGGATATTATTTTCTTGTATAAGTTGTTTAACACGATTTACAGAATGTGTTTCATAATGAAAAATTGATGCAGCTAATGCAGCATTAACTTCAGTATTTTTAAAAATATCAATCATATCTTCAGGTTTACCACAACCACCTGATGCAATAACAGGTATTCCAACTGCAAGAACTATTTCATTTGTTAATAAAACATCATAACCATCTTTTGTACCATCTCTATCAATGCTTGTTAGTAGAATTTCACCAGCACCTAACTTTTCAATTTTTTTTGACCAATCAATAACATCTAAGCCGGTACCTTTTTTCCCACCATAAATGAATACTTCAAACCAGAATTGTTTTCCATTTTCAGAAAAAATATTTTTTCCCTTTTCTATATTATAATTTCGTCTTGAATCAATTGCAACTACTACACATTGTTTTCCAAATAATTCCATTAATTCAGTTATAACTTCAGGATTTTTTACTGCACCAGTATTAATTGCAACTTTATCAGCACCATTAAGTAAAATATCTCTTGCATGTTGTAACGATTTTACTCCACCGCCAACAGTAAATGGAATATCAATCACTTCTGCAATTTTTTTTACTAATGATTTTATGGTTTCACGTTGTTCAGATGACGCAGTTATATCTAGAAAAACCAGTTCATCTGCACCTTCATTAGAATATTTTTCAGCTAATTGTACAGGATCGCCAGCATCTTTTATTGATTCAAAATTCAATCCTTTGACAACACGGCCATTTGCAACATCCAAACAGGGAATTATTCGTTTAGTTAGAACCAATTTTCTTTGCCTCTTCTATTGAAACTAGTCCCTCATAAAGTGCCTTTCCTAAAATAACTCCAAATGGATTAATTTCATTTACATCTCGAATATCTTGCATTTTGGATATTCCACCACTTGCTATTGCATTGCAATTTTTTATTTGACATATTTTTTTTAATGATTCAATATCAGGCCCTTCCAAAGTTCCATCTTTTGAAACATTTGTGGTTAAAAATTCTGTAAAACCATATTTAACAAACTCATTTGTTGCATCATACAAATCAATATCAGTACTGTTTTGCCAGCCATGAGTAACAATTTTTCCATCTATGTGATCAATAGATATTACAATTCGTTCAGATCCAAATGTTTGAATAAAGTCACTCAAAATATTATTCTGTTCACTTTCTCTAAGTTGCATTGCAATTGTTCCGATCACCACACGATATGCAAAATCTAAAACTTCAGAAATTTTTTCTTCAGATCTAAGTCCACCTGCAACTTGTAAAGGAATTGATGTATTTTGAGAAATTTTCTCTATTGTTTTAGAATTCTCACCACTCCCCAAAGTTGCATCCAAATCAACTATATGTAAAATATCACCTCCAAGTGATTCCCATTTTTGTGCAATTTCTACAGGATTGTCACTGTAAATTGTTTTGTTTTTTGGATCACCTTTATACAAACGAACAACTTTTCCGTCCATCAAATCAATTGCAGGTATTATTTTCATTTACTGCACACTCTAAGAAAATTTTTAATCATCAATGAGCCGACTTTGCCTGATTTTTCAGGATGAAACTGAGTTCCAAAAAATAATTTATCTTCTACAACTGCAGGGACTTTTATTCCATAATCGGCATTGGCTACAATAATATCAGAACTCTCGGGTTTGGCTCGATAAGAATGTACAAAATAAACCCATGAATTATTTTCGACACCTTCAAGAATTTTACTTTCTTTTGTAATTTCTAAACTATTCCATCCCATATGTGGAATTTTCATATTATTTGGAAGTATTATAACTTCACCATTCATTACATCAAGACCTTTCTCCTTTCCTTCTTGACTTTGTTTGAAAAACATCTCCATACCTAAACAAATTCCAAGAACTGGAATTTTTTCTTTAACAAAATCATGAAATCCTAATGCAGAATAATCTCTAATACTTCGAATTGCAGGATCAAAATTTCCTACACCAGGTAACAGTAAACCATCATATTTTTTTGTTTGATCAAAGCTGGTAATAATATCAACATTAGCACCATTTTTTTCAAGTGAAGTCTTTAGACTAAAGATATTTCCTGCTCCGTAATCAAATATTGCTACACTTACCATTACATTGCGCCTTTAGTACTAGGTATTCCTTTTTGTTTAGGATCATTTGATACTGCATTACGTATTGCGACTGCCATTGATTTTATAGCAGCTTCAACTTTATGGTGATCATTATCACCATATTTTACAGTAACATGTATGCAACAATTCAAATTTTGTGCTAAAGAGAAGAAAAAGTGTTCTAAATCTTCTTTTGATATACCCTCAATTTTTGTTCTTTTTATTAAAAGAGTTATTTTGTGATATTGTCTTTTCACAAGATCAAGTGATGTTTCAGCTAAAGATTCATCCATAGGTACAGACGAGAAGCTAAATCTTGTGATCCCGTTTCTTTTTCCTAATGCCTTATCAATTGCACTTCCAATAGTTATTCCTGTATCTTCAATCAAATGATGTTCAATTCCGTCTTTTGATTTTGCCTTGACGACCAAATCCATCATAGAATGTTTTCCAAAAGAGCCAATCAGATGATCTAAAAATTTTACTCCAGTATTGATTGTAGTGTTTCCAGTTCCATCCAAATTAAGAGATACCGAAACACTAGTTTCTTTTGTTTCTCGCTTGATGCTTGTTTTTCTTGGTTTCATGAGATTCTTGTTTGATTTCCATCATACCAGATTTAATGCCTTCGGAAGTTCTTGTATTGATTCAAGAATAAATGATGCATTATTCTTTTGAAACAATTCATACTTTAATTTTGGTTCATCACTAGAACCATAAATACCACAAAATGATACATCATATCCTAGTTGCTGGCATTTTTGAACCATCAGAAGATCTTCCATGGAATCACCAATGTATAAGGAGCATTTTGAGTCAATTTTAGAAATTGATTCTATTAGAGATTCAGGATTAGGTTTTGCCAAATTTAATGGACGGTCTTCGAGAAATACTGAATTGTCCATATCAAAATCTTCTAAAAAATTTTTCATTGAATAAGAAAATGCAAATTTTCCTCTTCCAGTTACGGTTGCAATTTTAGAATCAAACCTAGTTTTTAATTTAGACATTAAATTATCATCTAAAACAATACTATCTAGATCAATCAATGGGTTTTCAGAAAATTGAGACTTTTCATTAAAAATTTCTTCATATAATTTTGGTCCGTAAAATAACTGATTAAAAATTCTGTGTATATAACTAATTTTACGAGAATTTTCATAATCCAATTTTGATTTAATTTCTATAAGATCTATATTTTGATCTTTAAAATAATTATCAACGGAATTAATTCCAGATTCATTAGCATTATTAATTACATCAACAATTAATTTTTCAAATTTAATTTCAGATTTTTTAGAAGCAACCAATGTCATGACAATAGCATATACAACTGCAACCTCATCATTGAATCCGCCAACAGATTTCAAATCAAAATGAATTTTTGATGTTACCACATCGCCAATATCATCATTAAACAATTCTTTCATTATTGCAGAAATTGTTTTGTTAATAGCATGATCATAAGAATTTCTAATATCAACTAA
>CALBOT010000083.1 GCA_937896695.1 uncultured Candidatus Nitrosopelagicus sp.
AATTGTTTCAATAATTGCAGTTTCTGCAAAGTCAAGATTAAGCATTATGCCAAGAGTTTAATTTTCAATAATAACATTCAAGCTTCCTGAAACATATCCATTAGGGTTAATTTCAACTTTGGAGAAACCAAGCATTTTTAATTTTGAAAAAATTTCATTTTTGATTTGAGAGTCATCCAGTAAAGGAAGTTTATTTGGTTCAATTTCAATTCTTGCTAATCCATTAATGTCCCGTACACGAACTTGTTGGACCTCAATTTTTTGTTTAATTATTTTTTCAGATAATTCAATTCTGGTTAATTTTTCAGCAGTTACTCTTTGTCCCCAAGGAATTCTTGATGCAAGACAAGAATTAGATGGTTTATCATAAATGGAGAGACCTACATTTCTTGCAATTCTTCTCACATCTTCTTTTGTAAATTTTACTTCCAATAATGGACTACGTATTCCATTTCCATGTAATGCATCAATTCCAGGTCTATAATCACCCATATCATCACTTTGAGTTCCATCAACAATTGTGTTAATTCCAAGAGAATCTGAAAGTTTAATCAGTTCACCAGATAATTCATCACGACAGTAGAAACATCTCTTATTGTCATTTTTAACAAAATTTTCATTTTCTAATTCACTGTATTCAATAATACGATGAGCTATTCCAATTTCATGAGCAATAGATTTTGCAGAATCTAATTCTTCTGAAGATAAGGTCTTGTAATCAGCAGTAACGGCAATTGCATTTTTACCTAATTTTTTATTTGCAGCATATGCTACAAGTGCACTATCTACACCTCCAGATAATGAGACAAGCACTTTATCTTTTTTTTCAAACCAATTTAGTAATTCATTAAGATTAGTCATTTTTTTTCTTTATCTGTTCTTTAAGCAATTCTTCAGTTTTATTAAATGAGATATTCAAAATATTTGATATAGATTTTACATCCTCAAATTCTAGTTTGAAATGATTTGAATCTGAAATTTTGTAGTGTACAGTGAATTTCTTATTTTCAAGAGTTACATCAGACTCGAGAATTTTTCTTGGAACAATAAATCGTTCCGAAGTTCTAATTCTAACTCCCAAAGTTTTTGTTTCATTAATCAGTATATTCAATAAAGAATTGGAGTTTTGTAAGTCACAGATTATAGAAATTAGTTGTGTTGGCCTTCCTTTTTTTGTTATAGCGTGAGTAACAGTAACATCTTTTGCTCCATTTTCCATCAATTTCTCTATCGTGTTTGCAATAACTTCACCAGAAACATCATCAATATTTGTTTCAAGTATTTTTACCGAATCTTTATCAAGAGTCTCATTTGATTTTCCCTGAATTATTTTTAATACATTTGCAAAACCGTCAAAATCTTTTGTTCCAGCACCATATCCAACTGAATCTATACTCATATCAACAAAGAAATCTTTACACGAAGAAATTAGATTTACTAAAATGCTTGCTCCCGTAGGAGTTGTAAGTTCCTCAGATACAGGACCACCACTAACAATTATGTTAGAATTTTTAAAAATTTCAGTTATCGCATACGCAGGGTTAGAAGTTACTCCATGAGAAAATGAAACAGTTCCTCCTCCAATTGCTACATGTGAACATGAAATTTCTTCTTCAAATAGATTTAGATCATCTAATGCAATTGCAGTTCCAAGTATATCAACAACAGTATCAATGCTTGATGCTTCATGAAAATGTACAGATGATTCAGATTCTCCATGAACATTAGATTCCGCATTTATGAGAGTGTTAATTGAATTTTCTGCAAATTCTTTTGCAGAATTAGATAATTCAAGTTTTTGGCAAGAGGATAAAATACAATTTTTGATTTCAATTCCTTTTCGTTCATGTGTGTTTTCATCAATTTCTAAAACTAATTGAGTAGCAGATTTACCTTTTTTTTGTACTTTGATAAAATCTAATTTTTTAATTGTAGAACCTTGCAAGTAATTTGTAGAATTTTTTACACCATCAATAATCTTAGATTTATTGGCTCCAATATCCACTAATGATGATAATATCATATCACCAGAAATACCAGCAATTTGGCAATCTATGAAAAGTACCATGTCGATAAAATGATAAAAATGCATAAAAATCTGTTTGCAAAAATCTACTCAACATAGATTTAATTATTGAATATTTTGGGATTTATTCATGATTACAATTATCGGCGCAGGCAAAGTTGGGGGAGATGCAGCATTATTCTCAGCATTAAGAAGATTAGATGATGAAATTTTACTATTAGATATTGCAGAAGGACTCCCACAAGGAGAAGCAATGGATCTAAATCACATGCTATCAGAACAAGGAATCGACGTTAACGTAAAGGGTTCAAACAATTATGAAGATATGAAAGGTTCAAAAATTGTTGTTGTAGTTGCAGGTGCAGGAAGAAAACCCGGAATGACAAGAATGGATTTGTTAAAAATTAATGCAGGAGTTGTAAAAGATGTTGTAGGTAACATAAAGAAATTTGCAGATGATGCAATGATTATTCCTGTAACAAATCCACTAGACCCAATGGCACAAATCGCATACAAAACTTCAGGATTTGACAGGAATAGAGTTTTTGGAATGGGAGGAATGTTAGACTTATCAAGATTCAAACAATTCATACACGAAGCAACAGGATATTCTCGTGAATCAACAAAAGCACTAGTGATTGGAGAACATGGGGAGAATATGTTACCATTAACAAGATTTGCAACAGTTTCAGGAATTCCACTACCTACAATACTTGCAAAAGAAAAACTTGACGAAATTTTCACAGCAACAAAAGGCGTGGCTGCAGAAGTTATCAAACTAAAAGGAGCAACAGTTCATGCACCAGGAAATGCAATTTCAGCTATGATAGAATCAGTGGTTCAAGATAAAAAACAAGTAATTCCAGTTTCAACTAACTTAGACGGCGAGTACGGACAAAAAGATGTTTCAATTGGAGTACCAGCTGTAATTGGAAAGAATGGAGTTGAGAAAATAATCGAATTGGAACTAAACAATGAAGAAAAAGAATGGTTCAACAAGGGTGTTGACAGTGTTAAAAATGCATTGTCAGGTGTTGAATTTTAAATAATTTTTTTAAAGTTGAAAAAGTTTAGATTACCATGAATGTTTCAGACATTTTAGATTCAGTAAAAAACGGAAAATTATCTGTTAAAGAAGCAAAAAAACAATTATCATTATATTCAATTGAAGAGATTGAAAATTTTGCAAAAATCGATCTTGGAAGAGAAGCAAGAAAAGGAGTTCCAGAAGTCATATTTGCTGAAAGAAAGGAAAATGCAGAGGTAAAAAAAATAATTAAAAAAGTTTTAAAAAAAACAAATGCATTAGTAGTTTCAAGAATACCAAAGAAAAATTTTCAAGATGTTTGTAATTTTTGTAAGAAGAATAATCTAAAAATCAGTACAGGGCAAAATTGTAGCACGATCATGGTATACAATAAACCATTAAAAAAAAATAGAGGAAAAATTGGAATTATAACTGCAGGAACATCAGACATTGGAATTGCTGAAGAATCAAGATTGATGTGTGAATCAATGAATTGTAGTTGTATTACTAGTTACGATGTAGGAATTGCAGGATTACATAGAATATTTCCAGTTTTGAAAAAGTTTGTTAAATCAGGAGTAGATGCAATAATAGTCGTAGCTGGGATGGAAGGTGCTTTGGCATCAGTAGTTTCTTCATCAGTAAGTGTTCCAATAATAGGAGTTCCAACTTCAATCGGATACGGATATGGTGAAAAAGGTGTTGCAGCACTTGCTGCAATGCTACAAAGTTGTTCATTAGGATTAACAGTAGTAAATATCGATAATGGAATTGGTGCGGGTGCTGCTGCTGCAAAAATTGTCAATCAAATCAACAAAAGATAAGAATTTCTTGTTTTGCCCCTGTAAAATCTCGTAAACGATATATATCATAGGCAGAGGGAAATGTTAGAGTTGTCTGGCAAAAGAATCGTATTAACAGCTGATAGAAGTTTAATGACAAATTATAGAGGTAATTTTCTCTATGGTTTTATAGCATGTGGACCATACGAAGTTCTTCCAGAATGGGTTTTTGATAAAGTATTTTGTCCAGCAGTTGAAACTGATCCAATTACAGGTGAAGCAAAAGTTGCACAAGTTGGATTAAGAAGAGTTGAGAGTGCATTACATCAAGGTTACGATAAAAAAGATGTCTTTGTTGCAAATCCAGAACACTTGGCAAAATCAATAGGTCCAGATACCAAAGTTGTTGGAATCAACGTAATGGATCCTTTAGGAATGGCTCCAGTAACAACAACAATGGCTCCAGAAAAATTGTCATACGTCGCAATGAAATTTAAAAAAATGTGTGCAGAAATTATACAACTAAAAAAGAAATATGATTTCAAAGTAGCTATTGGAGGAAATGGTGCATGGGAGTTAGCAAAATCAGATAGAATGAAGGTTCATGGAATTGACACCGTTGTTGTTGGAGAAGCAGATGAGCTTGCATTAGACTTATTCCATGATTTAGAAAAGGGTGATGCGCCAGAGTTGATGCATTGTTTTGTTAAAAATATTCAAAATATTCCAGAAATTACAAAACCAACGGTCAATTCTCTCATTGAGGCAATGAGAGGTTGTGGGAGAGGTTGTGACTTCTGTGATGTTAACAAACGCTCTAAGAAGGATCTATCAATAGAACGATTACAAAGAGAGGCAAAAATTAATTTAGATTATGGATTCGATTCAGTTTGGCTTCATTCTGATGAGATGCTACTATATGGATGTGATAACAGAGATTTTATTCCAAATAGAGATGCAATTACAGATTTATGGAAAGGTCTTAAAAACATGGGTGCAAACTTTATCGGTACAACACATATGACATTTTCTGCAGTTGCAGCAGATCCTCAATTAATGAAAAATATTGCAGATGTGAATAGACAACATGAAACAGGAAGATGGCTTGCAACCAATTTAGGTATTGAAACAGTATCACCACCAATGGTAAAAAAACATCTAGGTGTAAAGACAAGACCATTTGCTACAGAAGAATGGGGAAGTGTTGTTAGAGAAGGTGCAAAAATTCTAAATGAAAATCATTGGTTCCCAGCTGCAACAATAATTATTGGATGGCCAGATGAAACACCAGATGACAGCCAAGCTACAATTGACATGATGAATGACTTTAGAGCAATGGACTTTAGAGGATTAGTTGCTCCGCTTCTTTACCAAGACTTTAGTGAGAAAAATTCAATGCACTTTGGAAACTTGAATGAAGCACAATTCACATTATTTTGGAGATGCTGGGAGAATAATCTACGTGTGATTAATGACATCATTCCAATTATCTTGAGAAACAAAACATATGGTCCACCAATGAAAATTTTCATGTATGGAATCCTAAAGGCAGGAACTTGGGCAATTATGAGATATCTAAGAGGGTTGTGTAAAGATCTATTCAATGGAAGAACCCCTGACGAGATTATAGAGAAATATTCAAGAAGCAGATCAGTTTCTGCACCAAAGATACAAACAAAGAAACTCTAGAAGGTTTCTCATGGAATTAGATAAAGCAAATTTACTTGTAATAATTATTTCATTCATTTTTGGATCAGCATTATTTGTAATTACAATAATTGCAGGATTTATCATGGGTCATTATTTGTTTGGAATAATTGGAATCATAATTAGCATATTGTGTATCTTAATTGGATTAATTAAATTAGGAAAATTTAATAAAAAAATTCAAAAATAATTACATATTTTGAATTGCTTTATCTGCAATTGTGTTTCTCTTTGGTATCATTACAATGAAGTAAGTTTTATCAGCACGTTCAATTCCTTCAACTTTAGTAATTGAGCGAGTTTTTACATCAAATTCATATATTCCTGTTTCAAGTTCTCCTTTTGCATATAGCATAAGATATAGATCTCCACCAGATTGACTTAATGGAATAAAAGAGCAAACAAATCCTTTGTAAGAATTGATTGGCATGAAGTTTTTCATTGGTGGTGCAACAGATGAGAGATACATCAACAGATCTTCAGTATTCTCAAATTCTTCATATTCAATGTTCATGTAAAATAGTCAGTCTTTTGAATATATAACTTAATTGCGATTTAATCTATTCTTTATTGCAACAATTGCTGCTGCTGGTGCTACAAAGTACATTCCGATGTTAAGTAGTA
>CALBOT010000084.1 GCA_937896695.1 uncultured Candidatus Nitrosopelagicus sp.
GAGAACAACGAAATATATACGTCTCAGCTATTTCGAGATGCAGGAATTGTTAGCAACCAGTTTCCGCAGTTCTATCAGTTTGAAGTAACAAACCCAGATAGCGAGGTGACCTTTTTGTTTGGGGTAGATGTGGATGAATTTGACGCTGCCATTGACACCCTCGATTATGATAATCATGATGAACATGACGAACATGATGAACATGCCAAAGAAGATGATCATGACGAACATGAAGAAGGAGGACATGATGGACATCATCATGATTACGAATTTGATCCTCACATTTGGTTAGACCCAATTTTAGTAAAGCAACAAGTTAACGTCATACGTGATGGATTAATCGAAGCAGATCCTCAAAACAAAGAATACTATGAAGACAATGCTCGCGTTTACAATAACAAGATGGATGCATTAGATATGAAAATAAGCTCAGCATTATCTTCATGTCAAAAAGACACAATTGTTCCATATCATAATGCGTTTACATACCTAGGTGAAAGATATGACATACATATTATGGCTCTAGGTGGTATGGCACCTGATTCTGAAGCTTCCGCTGCAGAAATTGCTGAATTTGTAGATTTTGTTAAGGACAATGATATCAAAGTAATTTTTTCTGAAGAGTTAGTTGATCCTAGACTTGCAGAAGTAATTGCAGATGAAGCAAATGCTCAAGTCATGCTGTTCAGCCCACTTGAAGCATTAACCCCTGAAGAAGAAGGCAAAAACATTTCGTACATAGACAAAATGGAACAAAACCTAAATTCTCTAAAGGTTGCACTTGAATGCCAATGAAAGGATGTAAGACTAAACAACCAAAGTCTCAAGAAAGCAACGACCCAAGTGTAAATGAAATTCAAATTGAAATAAATGATTCATCTTCAACTCATAACAATAATTTTGCAATTACACTAAAATCAAAAAATGTTGATGTTGACAGATTACTTCCAATGGCAAAACAGTGGATAAAGGAGCATAAACAAAAGACCTGGCAAGGTGTATAACTATGATAGTAACATGCGGTACTATGGTGGCTTTTGAATGTCGGTAACTTCTGTATTAGATGTAAAAGACCTAACGATAAATTACGATAATCATCCTGCAGTAGACAACATAAGTTTTGATGTAAAGCAAGGTGATTGTTTAGGAATTGTTGGTCCAAATGGAGCTGGAAAAACTACTTTATTTAGAGCAATTTTGGGATTGCAGTCATATTCTGGAAACATCAAATTATTTGGATTTGAAGATTCAAAGTATGATTCAATTATTCCACTAATTGGTTACGTTCCTCAAAAAGTAACATTTGAGCCAAATTTTCCTGCGACTGTCTATGATGTTGTTTCAATGGGATTGATATCTGATAAGAGAGTAGTTCAAGGTGTGAAATTAATTCAAGAATGTGATTGTTGTTGGAACAGGATATATCACTCAATTAAAAAGAAAGATGACAAAATAACTCAAGCTCTACACACTGTAGGATTAGAATCTCTTAGAAATAGAAGAATTGGTGAACTTTCCGGAGGAGAATTACAACGTGTCTTTATCGCAAAAGCCCTAGTAAAAGATCCTTTATTGCTCATTCTAGACGAACCTGTTGCTAGTGTTGATGTTGAATCACAAACAAAATTCTATAATGTAATTCAAAGAATTAACAAAGAAAATAATATTACTATAATTTGGTCTTCACACGACCTTGATGCAATATCAAAATATGCAAACAGAGTTGCATGTATGAATAAGAAATTATTCTTCCATGGAGCAAAAGAAAAATTCTTTTCAGACAAAGAACTTCTTAAAACATATACTGAATCATCAATGCAAATACACATGCACGATCATAAACATAATATGCATTAGTGAATTAGAGTAAAAATGATCCTTGAAGCTCTTTCTTACACATTTATGCAAAAAGCATTAGTTGCAGGAATTGCAGTTGGAATAATCTGTTCATTTATGGGAACTTTTTTGGTACTAAGACGTTATTCCTTATTTGGTGACGGAATTGCACATGTTGCGTTTGGTGGCATTTCAGTTGGTTTATTTTTAGGTATTTTCCCATTATGGACTGCATTTGTGGTTTCAATAATTGGTGGACTTGGACTACAAAAGCTAAGACAGAGTACAAAAATATCTGGCGATGCGGCAGTCGCTGTAGTTTTATCTTCTGGATTTGCAGTTGGTGTGATTCTTGTAAGTGCATCAGGTGGATTCTCTGTAGATCTCTTTAGCTTTCTTTTTGGAAGTATTCTTTTAATAAGCAATGAAGATCTTATAATGATTCTTGCAATTAGCTCAGGTGTTATTATTACATTAGTTGTTTTGCAAAAACAATTCCTACATCTAACATTCAACGAAGAACAAGCTAAACTTGGAGGACTAAAAACAACCTTGTTGAATTATGCTTTTGTTATTCTTGCATCTATTACAGTTGTAACTTCATTTCGACTAGTAGGAATGCTGTTAATCTCTGCATTAGTTGTCATTCCCAATATTACCGCAATGATGTTTGGTAAAGGATTCAAAAAAACAGTTGGTATATCTCTAACAATTTCAGTTTTCTCTGTTATTACAGGCATACTTGTGTCTTATTACCTCAATGTTGCAGCATCTGGAACTATAGTCATTATTGCAGTTGGAATTCTTGTTGGTACTCTAATCTTAAAATCAACAGGTGTATTACGAAAAGTTGACATTAAAACCCCATCAAAAATAACCCATAACAGCTAGGATAGATGTAACTTGAAAGTTTCGTTACTAGATCAAGGAATCCAAAATTTTGAGAATGAAAACTTTGCAAAAGCAATAAAACTATTTGAAAAGATTCTAAAATTAGATCCTAATAACCCTGAAGCAATAATTAACAAAACATCATGTCTTGCAGAAATTGGAAAGTACGATGAGGCGATAAAACAATTAGAAATTTTTCTTAAGAAAAATCCTGATGACTTTGTTGCATTATACAATAAGGGAACAACACTGTATGATATGGATCGATATGAAGAGGCATTAGATACATTTGACTCTGCATTGAAAATAGACTCAAAAAATTCTCAAGCACTTTGTAACAAGGCAAATGTTCTTGTTGCATTGGGAAGACATGATGATGCAATACGTGTGTATAATCGTGCCTTACAAGTAGATCCAAAAGATGTTGAAATCTTAAACAATATTGGAATTGTATATGCCGGACAAAAAAAGCATAAAAAAGCAATAAAGTTTTTCGAATCTGCACTTGATTCACAAAAAGACGATATTGATTCATTGTGTAATCTTGGCAATTCTATGTTAGAAATTGAAAAAAACAAATTGGCGTACGATTGTTTTAGACAAGCAGTAAAACTAGATCCAAGTGACTTTGATGCAACTTTTCGTCTAGCAATTACATGTAATAATTTGAAAATGCCTGAGAGAGCGTTAATTTACTTTAACAAATTACTACGTCATGATAGAAAAAACATTGATGTTCTCATCAACAAAGGATACTCATTACATCTAATGGGAAAATACCGAAATGCCATACTTTGTTACAACAACGTCTTAAAACAAGATCCAAAAGAAATGAATGCAATATACTACAAATCAAAATCTACTGCAAGACAAAATGATGAAAAGCAAACATGCAAACTAGTCGCTAAATTATTAAAATTTGATTCATCACATGACCATGACCATGACCATGACCATGACCATGACCATGACCATGAACATATGGGATTTTTAGAAAAAATTCAAAAAGATTCTGACTTTAAGAAAATGAAAAAAAATGCTAATTTTTTATTCATGCTTAAACACAACTAGAATTCTGAAAATTTCCTTATATTTTCCAATTACGTCTACTGAAATTGTTAAAACACTGGTTTGTCATCTAAAACGGTATGATAAAGACTCCTTGTCCATTATGCAACAAGCAAATGGCTGAACATAACAAAAGCCAAATTGAAAAATGTTTGTGGAGATTTGTCAGAGAAGCAAAAAATCCAGTTGCATATGCTTCAATTAATCCAATTAAATGTCCTGAATGTGAAAAACAAATGTTAGATCATACTGTTCTTGAAACAAATGAATGTGTAAACCAATTCATAGCTGATGTTGAATATTTAAAAATTATCTAAAGACTTCTTTTCACTACGAAATCTAAAAGACTAATCATCTCATTTTTGTCACTGCCTGAGTAACTATCTAGTGATTTTGTTGCCTTTGTTGCGTATTGTAATGCTTTTTTGCGTACTTGCTCTTCAATTCCAAGTGAACGAATTGTATTGACTGCTGCCTGTACGTCTTTTTTTACAGCATTAGATTTTCCAAAAACTTTGAGAATTTTTTTCTTGTCACTTCCTCTTGCTTTTCTAATTGCCAAGAGAATTGGAAGTGATTTTTTACCTTCACGAATGTCATTTCCTACTGGCTTCTTTGTTACTTTGCTGTCTCCCATTATTCCAATCAAATCATCAGTAATTTGAAAAGCTATTCCTAAATTACGTCCAAATGATGATAGATTCTTTACATCCTTTTCTTTTTTCTTTGCACAAATTGCACCCATTGCACATGATACCTCAAAAAGAACGGCGGTCTTTTTTTCAATCATCTTGATATATTCTTGTTCAGTTGGAATTCTCTTGTTTTCAGCAAGTTTTACATCGTCAACTTGTCCTTCACAAATTTCTACACATGCTTTGGATAATTTTGTAACTAATTGGGTAGTATGATCTGGTGATAGTTTTGACTTTGATGAAATCGTGTGATATGCTTTAGAATACAATACATCACCTGCCAAAATTGCTAATGGCATATCGAATTTGTTATGTGTAGTTGGAACCCCATGTCGCATTTCATCATTATCCATTATGTCATCATGAACTAGAGTGAAATTGTGAATCATTTCCACCGAACTTGCTGCAGCTATTGCATCTGATTGTTTTCCGCCCAAAACTTTACAGCTTTTCAAAACTAGGTATGGTCTTAGTCTTTTTCCACCGTGTATGATCAAGTGAGCTGCTGCATCATACAGCTGTTTTGGTTCCCCTTTGAGCTCTTTTTTAAGAAATTTATTTACAAATACGGCATTTTTCTTGATTGATTCAGATGACTTCAATTTACCAATCTCCAATTGTTCTCAGGAATGTAATGTTTAATTGCTTTTTCATAATTTTGTTTTAACTCTTCGTTGATCCATTCTGAAATTAGAGAAGAAAATTTTGCTTTTGTCTCTGGTTCACAATCATCCAAATAGTACAATGCAATTACCATCCATGGGCAATAGACGTCTTTATTATTCTTAAGTTCTGCATTCAATTCTTCAGGCGAAATCCACTTTATTGCAGAAATCTCATCTTTGATTAACGATGATTCATCAAAATCTTCGACAACGCCCATTAATGTACCACAAACTTCGTTCTCCGAACCTACGTCTTTGTATGGAACATGATATTCAAATTTGTTAACATAATTCATTTTACATTCTATTCCAATTTCTTCAGGCATTCTACGCTCTGCTGATGAAACGTATGTTTCTCCTTCTCTAGGATGACTTGCAACTGTTCCATCCCAATCTCCTGGCCAGAGCATCTTTGAATCACTTCTTCTTGTTAGAAGTAATTTTCCTTCTTTGTTGAAGATTAATGCAGTAAATGCTCTATGAAGTTTTCCATTTGGTAGGTGACATTTCACCTTTTCTTCTTTTCCTATTGGATTATCATTTCCATCTACTAAAATTACAAACTCTTCCATGATTATTTCCTGAATAGTGTACCTTCAAATTTCTTTCCTAAAATTGCATCGGTAATTCTCTTTGGTTTGTTACCGTTTACAAAGAATACTTTCAATCCTGTCTTCGCCATTTTATCTGCCTCAGTAATTTTTCTTGTCATACCGCCAGTTACATCCATGGCATTCTCTTGAATTTTAGGAGTCTCTTTTTTAAAATCACGAATTAATTTTTTGCTTTTCAGATCTGAATATACGCCATCAACATTTAGAACAAATAGTGATAGTCTAGGTTTCAAAACTTTTGCAATTGTAGTCATTATTACGTCTCCAGATAGAATGTATGATCTTTTGTGTCCATACCATAGTGCATCTCCAAATGTAATTGGTGTTAATCCTGATTTAGCTATATCATTGATTGTCAAAATCTTACTTCTGATTGATTTATTTCCTTTCATAAAGTCTGTAGGTGGTAAACAATACGAATTGATCTTATTTTTTACTGCACTGTCTAGAATAATTTTATTTAATTCTACCATTGAATTTTTCACAATTGCAACTCCTTTTGGACTGGTTTTTGCAGGTTTTGTATGCATATCATACTTTACTGACCAATAATGTCCGTATGAACCGCCACCGTGGACAATAATTACAGGCTCTTTTATCTTTCCAATTTCTTTTAAAATATTATCTATGGTTTTTTTTCTTGGTGATAATGGCTTTTCCTTATTCGTAATTATTGAGCCTCCAAGTTTTATTAGAATCATATCTGTATTCACATCTTAGCTATTAAAAACCTGCATACCTGTTTTCTGTATTGATACGTTGTAAGTTTGATACTTTGTTACATTCACAAATTCTGAAAGATCATCATCTTTTTGCGTTAATGCTATGACGCATCCTCCGCCACCTGCTCCTGTAATTTTTGCACCAAATGTTATTTTTTCAATTTCTTTTGTTATTGATAATAATACGTCATTAGAAACTCCAATATGTTCCAGATAAATTTGATTTTGTGCCATACACTTTCCCATAGTTTCTAAATCATTACTTTTCATGCTCTCCAATGCTTTTGTTACCAAGCGTTCTTCTTCTGAACATAATTCTGAAAATATGTCGCTGTTTTCATCTTTGAATTTTTTTACTTGGTCTACCACTTTGTCTGTTGCATGAACTTGCTCTGAATCTATTATTAAAAAATTAAATTCATTTTTTGTTTGAATTTTTGAAAATCCTTTTTCTTTTTGATACTCAATAATTCCTCCATGAACTGAAACCGTACAATCGGCTCCTGATGAATTTGGAAATATTGTTTTTTCTGCTTCTATAGATAATTCTAAAATTTCTTTTTCATTTCTATTGTTAAATAAATTTGAAATTGACGCTGCAGCTGCAACACAACATGCAGATGAAGAACCAAGTCCTGCTCCAATTGGAATATCTGATTCAATTTTAATACTAATCCCCTTGTCAAAATTATTCTTTTCAATTATCTTTTTTACAATATAGAAAAATGGTCTAAACTTTTTCTCCACATTTGATACATCCTCATCTTTTTCTATTGATGATTGTCCTAGCGATGAAGAAATTAGAATGTTGTCTGTGTTTATTTTTTCTGAAGTAACAGTTGCGTATTTGTTGATTGCACCAAGAATTGCTCTATTTCCATGTACCACAAAATGTTCTCCAAAAAGAATTATTTTTCCAGGTGCTTTAGATATTGAAGTCAAATAGTTATTTTGAAGAAAACTTCTATAATTCTTCTTCTATTTTTGTCTCAAAGTCATCAATCTCATATTTCATATCTTGATCTTCTTCGAGTTCACCTTTCTGAATTAAAATTTCTCTTGCTAGTAGCCAGTAAATTGTTGCTAATGCTTTACGGCCTCTATTGTTAGCAGGAATTATCAAATCCAAATTGGATGTGACATTATTTGTATTTGAAATTCCAATAACTGGAATTCCTGCATTTGTTGCCTCGATAATTGCCTGTCCGTCAACTTCTGGGTCAGAAATTATGATTAGTTGTGGTTCAATGAAATATGGTAATGATGGATTTGTCAGTGTTCCCGGCATGAATCTTCTGAGCATATGTGTAGCTCCTGTTAACTCTACAAATTTTTCAATTGGAGTGGTTGCATATTCTTTTCCAGAACAAACAATGACTTTTTTCATATCAAATCTTGTTGCGAATTTTGCTGCACTTTTGATCTTATCTAATGTGATATCGATATCTATCATGTAGAGTCCTTCAGGACTGGCAGATGTGATAAATGGACGCATTGATTTTGTCTTCATATCGGTTCCAACACGAATACCTGTAGCTAAAACTTTCTTCTTTAGATCAGTAGTTTCTGTTTGTTGGCTCATTGCGATTTTTAAAAGTCAATCATGCCATGTATTAAATCATGCTCTGATATACGAATTAATTCGTTCACTTTTTCCACTCTTTCTCCACCCACAATTCCTACCTTGAGTAATTTTGAGCCAGTTCCAATACCGATGTGTGAAATATGCGAATCACTTGATTCGCCTGAACGATGTGATGTGATTAATTTAATGTTATTCTGATTAGCAACTTTGGCAAATTCTAATGCATCATATAGACTCCCTGCTTGATTCACTTTTAGAATTGCAGCATTACATGATTTTGCCTCAATTGCTTTTGTAAGAATTCTATTATTTGTTACAGTAAGGTCATCTCCTGTAATCATTGAATTAGGAAATTTTTTTGTAATCTCTGCCATATCTTCAAATGCTTCTTCGTGTACTGCATCTTCTGCATAAATCAATTTGTAATTTTCTATAATCTTTGATGCAAATTCAATTTGTTCTCCTGAATCGTTTTCAAAACCTGCACGATCATAAACATATTTTTTCTTTTCTTCATTCCATTGTGTTGATGAAGCAAAATCAACTCCTAAACCAACTTCCTTTCCCAATGTAAATCCTAAATTTTCTATTGCTTTGACTGAAATATCTAATGCTTCTTCATTGTTGAATTTTGGAGCCCATCCTCCTTCGTCTCCACGTCCGTTTGTGAAAGTTGGATCGTTTTTCAGAATCAATTTTTTTAATTCTTTGTGAACTTGGAGATTGGTATCTATTGATTCTCTAACAGTCTTTGCACCAATTGATGCAACTAAAATTTCCTGAATGTCTGGTGTACCTGGTCCTGCATGAGCACCTCCACCTAGTATGTTTCCTAATGGAAATGGAAATTTTAAATCAGATTTTCCATTGATCATTTGGAAAAACTGTTTATTTTCAACTTTTGCTGCTGATTCTGTTGCTGCAATTGTTATTGCAAATGCACATGCACCACCAATTTTTGCGTAATTGTCTGTTTCATCAATTGAATGTATGACATCATGTACTTGTTTAAGATCACTTGAATCAACTCCAATAAATTTATCTGAATTTTGATTTAGAAGCGATAAGCTTTCTTCAGGACTGTTGTTTGGAAAACTAACTGCTTCAAATTTACCTACACTTGCACCAGATGGTGCACAGACTCTTCCTTGATATTTTCCATCAGTTGTAACATCAACTTCTATAGTTTTACTGCCTCTACTGTTATACAGGACTCTACCAGAAATAGCGGTAATCTTTGACAATTTATTCTAGTTCGCTTTGCACTTCTTGATTTCTCTTATGCATTGCTTCATAAAATGGAATAACTTGTTGAATTGTTTCAACTGTGGTTAATAGCATACGTCTGCAACAGTATCTCTCCATACCTAAATCGTCAAGAATTTTCTTTGGATCTTCTCCCGTTTTCATTCTATTCTGATAATCTGAATATTTATCGGCAATTAATTTTCCACATGTAAAACATCTTACAGGTACTAACACACTTGAAAAAATCAATCAAGGATTATAAAAACCCTACAAGGATTTTTGTATGCGGGTATCGCCCAGCCTGGTCAAAGGCGCTAGCTTGAGGGGTTAGTCTCTTAGGAGTTCGTGGGTTCGAATCCCACTACCCGCATTGATTATTTCTTTGAATTTTTTTGGATATTTTTAATAAATTCTTGTCTACGAATTTCTTCAGTAAGAACTAATCTTGTATCTTCAACCAACATTCTGTTAACATCTAATTTTCGTCTTGCTTCTTTTACGATCTTATCGTATGTAGCAAACGGATACAAAATTAGGTATAATTCCTCCATAATTCCAAAATATTTTTCAGCATTTTTTGAATTACCTATTCTAATTTGGTCAATTACTTGTCTTTTCAATTCTCCTATGCAATCAAGCAAACCAAGTATGTATGATTCCCCTGAAACTTTGATCGATTTGTGTGATGGAATCTCTTTATGTTCTATGATTGATAGCAATGCAACTGCTTCAACTAATTCTTGTTCTGGTGTCAAAACATATCTGTTGAGATCTCCGTTTGCTTTTTGTTTTAATTTTACAAGAAGTAATTTTGCTTTTTTAATTTTTAATTTTGCTGATGTTAAATCATTTTTATGAATTGCAATAATTGCCTTACTACAATTAATTATTACTTCACGATTATTTTTTATTAAAAACTCTCTAGATGAATTAGTTTTTTCTAATTCTTTAGAAATTTTTGGAAGTGACGTTTTTACATTTTTTAATCCCATAGAATCAGAAATTGTTTATCTTAGTTAAAGCCGTTTGCAAAACCTCTTTATTGAAAACATATCTGAAATATTCTATGGAAATAACTGTGGATCAAATGTATCAGATTGAAAACAAAGGTCATGATATGGGATTTTTAAAAAAATTCATGATGGAAAACGCAGGAGCCGTTGCTGTTAGAAGACTAGTTGAGAAATTTGGAAGTGTGGATTCAAAAAATATTGTAATATTTGTTGGAATGGGAAATAACGGTGGAGATGGTCAAGTCATGGCTAGACATCTTGCAGGTCATAATGCAAATGTGACTGTTGTTTTACTAGGAACTCCTGACAAAATTAAAACTGAAGAAAGTAGTTGGAACTGGTCATTACTTGAAAAAATGCCTTCTGTTAAATTAGTCACAGGTACTTCTGTTGACTTTGATTTTAAACCAGATATTATTATTGATGGGATTTTGGGTACTGGAATTAATGGTGATATAAGAGAGCCTTATGCATCTGCAATCAATTTCATTAATGAAACTGACTGTTACAAATTTGCTGTTGACGTTCCATCGGGAATGGATCCTCAAACAGGAGAGACTGCCTCATTATTTACAAAGTGTGACATGACTGTAACCTTTCATAAAATGAAACAAGGAATTCCAAAGAGAAAAGATTTGACTGGTGAATTATTTGCTGAAAAAATAGGAATTCCGCCTGAAGCGGAGATAGATGTTTTGTGATTGTTCATCAAATTCCTGTAGGTCCAATGCAAAATTTTTCTTATGTTGTGGAAGATGAATCTACACATGAAGCAATTGTAATTGATCCATCTTGGGATTTAGACAAAATTATTTGTATAATAGATGAACAAAATCTTCAACCAAAATATATTGTAAATACACATTGGCATGATGATCATACACGAGGGAATGACGAATTAGCAAAAATACTGAGTGTGAAAATTATACAACATGAAGCATCTACACTACCTCATGATATGACTGTAAAAAATGGAGATACTATAAAATTCGGATGTTCTGAATTGGTTGTGTATCATACTCCTGGGCATTCTAAAGATAGTATTTGTCTTGTAGGTGATGGAAAAATTTTTTCAGGTGATACTCTTTTTGTTGGAAATTGTGGACGAATTGATCTGCCTGGAGGTAGTGCCAATGAACTTTATCATAGCTTGTTTGATGTATTGCACAATTTGGATGATAATCTTGTAATGTATCCTGGACATGATTATGGAATGGCTTCGACATCAACTATTGGAAATGAAAAAACTACAAACCCTGTAATGCAAAAGATTACTGAAGATTCTTTTGTAGATAGAATGGGTGGATGATTTGTCAATTACATGCCACGGAGATGTGGAAAATGCAAAAAAATTCATACAAGATATTTCAAAAAAACGATTTAGATTTGGTTTAGTAGCGTCGTATAGTGAAACCTGTGAAATTCCTGGAATTACTATTGCAGGTGCTGACAGAGAATTTCTAAAATTTACTGCGCCTGCTGATTCTGAATATATCGAATACGGAAAATGTGTCTGTATTCCTGGAATACCAATTTCTCCTGATGGGAAGCCTACTCCTGCATTATTGACCCGAATTTCATTAAATGCTGCAAAAATTCCACATTTTGTTGTAAATGCAGGAAGTAAAGTTGCACCATCTTTGTGTTACTTTGACGCTGACATGGTTTCTGGAAAAAATATCTCAGAATCTCCTGCAATGTCAATTGAACAGGTAAAATCTGGAATTGAATATGGAAAAAATCTGGGAAAAATCATGTCACAAAGCACTGATTGTCTTGTAATTGGTGAATGTATTCCAGGTGGAACTACTACTGCCCTAACTGTTTTGAGAGCATTTGGATTGGAGTGTAATGTAAGCTCTAGTATGCAAAATAATCCGTTAGATCTAAAAAATAAAATTGTGTCAGATGCATTAAAACGAAAAAAATCTGAGGACGCTCTGGAAATAATGGCAAATTTTGGTGATCCAATGATGCCTGTTTGTGCAGGCATGTTGTCATCTGCATCTAAAAAATGTCATGTGATATTGGCAGGTGGGACACAAATGCTTGCTGTACTAAAACTTGCAAAACATATTGGTTATGATGTAAAAAATTCTGCAATTGGATGTACTTCTTACATAGTTGATGATTCACAAGCAAAATTTCTTGAAACATTACAACAAATTGATAATCTGGCAGTTCTTTCATGTGATCCTTGCTTACACAATTCTCAACATTTTGGATTCCGTTCTTATGCAGATGGTTTTGTCAAAGAAGGAGCAGGTGCAGGAGGTGCCATAATTGCATCTTTACTAAAGACAGAAAATTCTATAGAGAAATTGTTTGCTTTGTTTGAGCAAGAATACAAAAGAATCTCTACTTCACAGTAACTGATTTTGCTAAATTTCTAGGATAGTCTGGATCTGTATCTTTTTCCAAAGCTGAATAATACGTTAGCAATTGTATTGGAATGATCTCTGAAATTGGATATAGAATTTCATTAATTTTTGGAATTTTTATCCAGTAATCATAAATGTCACTTTCGATATCTGAAACTCCGATAATCTTTGCTCCACGGGCTTTAATCTCTCGTGCACTTGTTAATGTGTCAGTGTATGTTGAATCATTTGGATTTATGACAATTACAAAAACATCCGTATCCATCAATGCAAGAGGTCCATGTTTTAACTCTCCTCCTGGTATTCCTTCTGCATGAATGTACGTCAGTTCTTTTAATTTCAATGCTGATTCAATTGCAATCGGATAGTTAATTCCTCTACCTAGAATGTAAACATCTGATACTTCTTTCAGTTCTTTTGCAATTTCTTGAATTTTGACTGGATTCTCTAGAATTTTGGAAATTGATTCTGAAAATTCCTCGAAATTAATTGTAATGTTTCCATTTAATTTTTGTACAATTTTGTATAATACTATTAGTTGTGCAGTAAAGCTCTTTGTTGCAGCAACTCCGATTTCTGGTCCACAATTCATTCCTAATACAACATCTCCTTTACGTGTAAGTGACGATGTGAGTAAATTAACAATGGAAATAATTTTACAGTTACTTTTTTTTGCAATTCTTACTGCTTCTAAAACATCTGCACTCTCTCCGCTTTGAGATATTGCAATTAAAACTGAATTTTCTTCAATTGTTTCTGGTGCGAATTGGAGCTCACTAGCTATGATTGGTTCTGATTTTATTTTTACATATTTTGATAAGATTTGTTTTGCAATTAATGCTGAATTGTAACTTGTTCCACTTCCTGTAACGTAGATATTTTTTGCATTTTTTATGTATTCTACTGCTTCCTCCAAACCATTTATTGTTCTATCCCCTGCTTTCGAGATCAGTTCTGGTTGTTCATAAATTTCTTTTAATGTGAAATGCGCATAATCCCCTTTGTACGCATCGCCAAATTCTTTTGAAACTTTTGTTATTTCGTGTTTTATTTCTTTGCCGTTAAAATCTAATATCTGAAATTCTCTATTCTTCAAAATTATAAAATTTCCACTTTTCATGTATATTGCATCATCTGTATATTCAATAAATCCTAAAACATCACTTGATAAGAAAATATTTTCTTGCCCAACGCCAATTATTAATGGTTCATGAAATCTTGCTGCAGCAAGTTGACCATTTTCAAACATTGCTACAAATGCATAATGGCCTTTTATTTCAGAAACTGTTTTCATGATTGTATCTTTAACATTTTTTGTAGATTCGTAATTTTTTTGGAGCAAGTTTGCAATTATCTCACTATCTGTCTCACTCTTGAAACTATATCCGTCATCTTCTAATTTTTTTTTCAGTTCTTCAAAATTCTCTATTATTCCATTATGCACTATTGCAATTTTTCCTGAATTACTTGGATGTGGGTGTGCATTAAGATCTGTAACTTTCCCGTGAGTAGCCCATCTAGTATGACCTATACCTATTTTGCCTGGTAACGTATCTAGTTGAAATTTAGAATTTACCTCGGTAACTTTTCCTGTTCCTTTTTTTAATTCAATTTGATTTTGTGATTCTGTTGCAACTCCAACACTGTCATACCCTCTATACTCCATTCTTTTTAATCCCTTCACAATAATTGGGGCTGCAATTTCATTTCCAGAATAGCCGATAATTGAGCACATTGTTATTCTATTGAAAATAGGGGTATTTACTATTAATGATACTTTGATTACTCTTCTTTTGTTTCAACCGCAGGTTCTGTTGCAACTTCAATATTTTCAGTTTCAGGACTTCCTAAATCTGATTTTGTTTCTGGTTCTGATAAAATTTTGTTAAAAATTGATTCAGGTGTTAATTTGATACTATCTTCTTCTTCAACTTTTACTACATATGATGGTCTGTTGATAACTCTGTCACCAATCAAAATATGTCCATGTGATATTGCTTGTCTTGCTTGATATGGTGTTTTAAAGAAGAATTTTTTGAAAACAATTGTTTGTAATCTTCTTGCCAACAAGTTTTCAATTTCTAAGTTTAATACATCATCTAATGTTGCAGTTTTTTCTACTAGTCCGATACGTGATAATGAATGCATTAGAATTGGTTCTTCTTTTTCTCTAACTTCTTGTCTTACGGCAAGTAATGAACGTGCTTGATGTCTTAATCTTGATAGCTCTGTTCGTGATTTCCAAAGTTCTCTTTTTGTTTTTAATCCAAATGTACCTACAGTTTTGAGTTCATCCATTTTCAATTCAAAATTAAATGGTCTCTTTGGTTTTTTCCAAACTCTCCTGAAATTTTTAGTATCTCCCATCTTTCATCTACTCCTTTTTCTCTGCTGGTGCTGCATCGGCTGCTGGTGCTGCATCGGCTGCTGGTGCTGCATCGGCTGCTGGTGCATCTGCTACTGCAGCTCCGCCACCTGCTGGTGCACCTGCTCCTCCTTTAGGCATAACTTTACCACCTTTTGCAACTCCAACTGCACCGCCTTTACGACCAGTACATCTTGTACGTTGACCTCTAACTTTTAATCCATACATGTGTCTGTAACCTCTCCAACTGAAAAGTGTCTTTTCTCTTTCTACGTCATTTCTAATGTTAAATGCAATATCTGATGTTACCAAATGCATATCTTCTCCGGTTTGAGCATCTTGTCTTCTGTTCAAAAACCAGATTGGGAAATCTGATCCTTTAGGATTTTCTATGATTTTTTCAATTGAAGATATTTGTTCAGCAGTAAGATTACCAATTTTTTGGTGAGGAGAAATTTTCAAAACTTGAAGCACTGAATTTGCAAACATGTATCCTATTCCTTTAATCTGGCTAAGACCAATTAACATGTTCAATTCACCATGAATATCGTTTCCCAATATTCTTACCAGATTCTCGTATTGTTCGCTCAAGTAGCAAGATTTTCTATAGCCCCATTAAAAACCATGCTCTAATTTGTGCCTATTTTTGAATAATTTTAATCGAATAGTATTATAACTCAAAACACTGAATTTGGATATGAATGAGTCTGAAGAACACACTCAGAAAATTCTAGATACTATTTTTGATGAAAACATTTCTGAGATCTTGGCTGAAATGCAAAATTCTCCAAAAAAATGTGAATTCTTGACTCAAAAGTTTCAAATCACTCCTGATGACTTGGATGAAAAATTATCTTTTCTAGTACAACACGAATTTGTTGGAAAAACTGGTTCTGACCTCCAGGCTGAATATTCTGTAGATTCAGATAAACTAGCAAAACTGATGGAAACTGCACACAATTTTGAAAATGTTGATGCGGGTTTAGCAAAAATGGATGGATATCTTAACTAGTTCTGTTCCTTTTTTGTCTAATTATCATAAATCCAATTACTGCAATTCCAATCATTCCTGATATTATGACAAAAAACCCTACAATTGAAATTGTAACTCCTGTAGAATCTGGAACATGACCTATTCCTCCAACTAGTGGTATTTCTTCTGATTCTGAAGTAGTGATGATTAATGTGTATGTTCCAGCTTGTTCAATTACAAAATTATCTTCAAATGAATTTCTATTAATTGATACATCTCTAATTTTACTATCTGTTGAATCTATTACAACAGCTGAAATATCATATTCTTTCCCTTCTATAGTTTGAACAGCATAAACCCCTTCTGTGTTTATTTCTGGATCTAGTTCTGTTTTAATCTCTAATTGAGTTAATGAATTCACTTTTCCTTCTTCTATTACTAAATCCCCAGTAATTGTCTGTGAACCAAAAATTAACAACATTGCTCCAATTGCAATTAAAATTCCAACAATAACCAAATATTTTGTCAAATTCGACATGAATGGTTCTTACTTTTCATGGATAAATCTGTATTTGTTTATGAATGATTTAATTTAGTTATGGCTAAAAAAGTTAGCCTAGGCTAAATTTTATATATATATTACTTCATGGTGCAAATATGCAAAATACATTTCAATCTAGTAAAATGGTTTATGCTCTTTTAGCTATAGCTGCTGTTTCTGTTTTGTATTTTGTAGTGCCGGGTGTAACGATAGCAGAGGAAACTCCTAAAACATTTCTTACGCATACTGGTTCGGTTATCAAAACAACTGGTGAAGTAATTGATCCAATTGGATATGATGGGGAAGCATTAGATTTTGACCCTGATACATTTATGAAAGAATTTGATTATGGTGAAGTCTCAGTTTTGAAAGATGGAACTATTTTGCGTGAATTCTACATCACTGCACGAGATGATCAAATCATGGAAATATCTCCTGGGGTGTTTTACAATGTTTGGACATTCAACGATTCAGTACCTGGTCCAACTATTCGTGCAACTGAAGGTGACTTAGTAAGAATTCATTTTACAAATGAAGGTTCAAAACCTCACAGTTTACATTTTCATGGAATTCACAAAGCCGAAATGGATGGTGTTTTTGAAAGTATAGGGACTGGTGGAAAATTTACCTATGAATTTTATGCAGAACCTGTAGGGTTACATCTTTATCATTGTCATGTTCATCCTGTTGAGGAACATATTGCTCATGGTCTTTATGGTGCATATATTGTAGATCCAAAAGAACCTCGTGAACCTGCTGAGGAATTTGTGTTCATTTTGAACGGCTTTGATACTGACTTTGATGCTGAAAATAATTTCTATGCAGCAAATACAATTCCATTTTACTATCAACATCATCCAATTGAAATTAATGTAAATCAAAACATACGTGCATACGTTGTAAATATTTTAGAATTTGATGCGGTAAACAATTTCCATCTTCATGGAACCCTCTTCCATCACTATCCTGCCGGAACTGACACCGTTCCTTCCGGTTACAATGATATGTTGACAATGTCTCAAGGTGACAGACAAATTATAGAATTTAATTACAAATATCCTGGATTGTACATGTTCCATGCACATAATACAGAATTTTCAGAAAAAGGTTGGGTTAGTTCATTTCTCGTAAAAGAGAATACAGATGATCCTAATACACAAGTAGAGTATGATGACATCGTCTAAACCCATACTTGCAATTAGTGCTATTGCACCAATTGTATTATTAGTAATAATGATTGCATTTCTTTTAGGTCCTGCATCATCGTTTTTACAATTTGGTGTTGTGCTTCCTGAAGTATCAATTGAAAAAATTGAATTTGTTGGAAATGAAATTCAAGCGACCGTTAGGAATACTGGTCCAATTGATGTGGATGTTGTTCTTGCAGATGTAAATGATAGGATTCAACCTGCAGCAATAGAACCTGATACTTCACTAAAACGATTTGAAACTGCATTAGTAAGAATTCCATTTGATTGGAATGAGGGTCAACCATATGAAATTGGTGTTACAATTAATGATGGTACAAGATTTGCTAAAGAAGTAGACGCTGCATTTTCTGCATTAGAACCAAATCTAGATTTGTTTGTATTCTTGGGGATGATTGGATTTTTGATAGGTGTGATTCCTATAATGATAGGTCTTTTGTGGTATCCATTTATCAAAAAATTAGGAAAAAATACGTTTAATTTTTTCTTGGCATTTACTATGGGATTGTTGATATTTTTAGGAATTGATGCTATTCTGGAATCTGTTGAAATATCTGAGAATCATCTTTCATCAATTTTTAATGGTGAATTGCTCATTGCAACTGTAGTTATTTTATCATTTTTGGGCTTATATGGAATGGGCAAACAATTAATGAAAAAAATAGAACTCTCGAAATTATCTCAAGGATTAGCAATATCTCTCATGATTGCAATTGGTATTGGATTTCATAATTTAGGTGAGGGTCTGGCTGTGGGTGCTGCTATTGCTCTTGGGGAGGTTGCTTTGAGTACATTTTTGATTATTGGATTTGCAACTCATAATACAACTGAAGGGTTAGCTATCGCAGCTCCACTAACAAAATCAAAAGCCAAAATAATGAAAATGATTGGACTTGGATTGATTGCAGGCGCTCCTGCAATTTTTGGTTGTTGGGTTGGCGGCTTCTCATTTTCACCCTTTTTTACTTTAGTTTTTCTTGCAATAGGCGCAGGTGCAATTTTCCAAGTTGTATTATCAATTTTTCAATATATGAAAGAAAAATCCGATCTATTATCAAACACTTCATTATTTGCAGGAATTTCTGTTGGATTAGTTATCATGTATCTGACTAGCGTAATAATTTGAAAATTTTACCAAAAAAATTATCTAGTTTTTGTCAAATTTTTTATCAATAATTAATAAATACCACTCTGAGGCAGAAATTTTAAATGAAGATTGTTGCTTCTGGCGCTGTTTTGTTGTTGATGTTCTCAATTATATCATTTGGAATGCCAACTTTTGTAAATGCACAATCTGCTGAATTTCCGTTAACCGTTTCTACAGATTATCCAGGCTATGCTGAAAATGGCGAAATAGTAATTTCTGGCCAAGTCAAAGAATCATCTTTATCTGAATATCCTACTCCTATAACTCTCATGATTGTGTCTCCTGAAGATAATATTGTTACAATTAAACAATTGACTCTTGATTCAAATAATGAATTTTCAGTAACAGTAGTTGCTGGTGGTCCACTTTGGAAAGCTGGTGGCGATTATACTGTTAAAGCAAATTATGGCGCACAAAAAGCTGAAACTGCTTTCAATTATGCAGGAGGTAGTGGTTCAATTACCGCACCACCTCCACCACCTGAACCAACACCTGTACAAGAACCAGAACCAGTTATTGAAGAACCAGAACCAGTTATTGAAGAACCAGAACCAATCACAATTATTGAACCAGAACCAGAACCAGAACCAGAACCAGAACCACAAGCATTGTGTGGCGAAGGAACTGTTATGAAAGATGGCAAATGTGTAGTAGAAGAAAAAGAAGGTGGCGGTTGTCTAATTGCAACTGCAGCATTTGGCTCTGAGATGGCACC
>CALBOT010000085.1 GCA_937896695.1 uncultured Candidatus Nitrosopelagicus sp.
TCAACAATTTTACTTGCTTTTCTACATATTTCTAATTTTGAAGGAGTTATTTCTCCCATAATTCGTACTGATAGCCCTGGTCCTGGAAATGGGTGTCTTTTTAGTAATTTCTCTGGAACACCTAAAATTCTAGCAACATCTCTTACTTCATCTTTATACAATTCTCTTAATGGCTCTAAGATTTTAAGATTCAACCATTCTGGTAATCCTCCTACGTTGTGATGAGATTTAATTACAGCTGCAGGTCCTTTTGATACGCCACTTTCAATTACATCTGGATAAAGTGTCCCTTGTGCTAACCATTTGAACGGACCATTTTGATTTGCAAATTCTGTAAATACTTGAATAAATTCTTCTCCAACAATTTTTCTTTTCTGTTCTGGATCTGTAATTCCTTTTAATTTTGAAAGAAATTGTTCACTTGCATCTATTCTGTGAAAATTCAATGAAAAGTTATTTTTGAACATATCTTCAATTTCTTTTGATTCATCCAATCTCAATAATCCATTGTCTACAAAAACTCCTGTCAGTCTATTTCCTATTGCTTTGTGTATTAGTAGTGCAGCCACTGTTGAGTCTATACCTCCGCTGACTCCACATAATACATTTCCTTCAATTTCTGAAATGTCTTTCACCGTTTTTTCCACAAATCCTTCCATTGTCCATTCTTGTTTAGCCTTACAAACATTCAAAACAAAATTTTTCAAAATATCGGTTCCACGTTCAGTGTGTACTACTTCGGGATGGAATTGAATTCCAAATACAGTTCTATCTGTATTTGCTATAGCAGCTGCGTGTGAATTTTCAGTATGACCTATCACTTCAAAATTAGATGGAATTTTTTCTGCTTCATCTCCGTGACTCATCCATGCACGAATTGATTCACCTATTCCATCCAATAATTTTGAATCTTTATCCATTGAAAGAAGAGATGAACCATATTCTTTGTTTGCACGTTTTACTTTACCTCCAAATTTATTTACAATTAATTGATGTCCATAACAAATTCCTAATAGTGGTAAATCAAAACCAAATAACTCTTCATTAGGTTTTGGAGAATCTTCGTTGTATACGCTTGATGGTCCACCTGAAAAAATTATTCCCTTTGGATTCATTTTCTTTAATTCTTCTGGAGATATATCATATGGTACCAATTCTGCATAAACTGAAAATTCTCTAATTCTTCTACAAATCAAATGACTATACTGAGAGCCAAAATCTAAAACAATTATTTTTTCCATATTTTATTTCACTGAATTTTCTAACATTCTTGTGAGTGACCATGTAGCTGTATTGATTATTTCGTCTAATCTCTCTTTTTCCCTATAATTTTTAATAATTATTTCTCTAATTGTTGGTCCATTTTTGTTAATTATACAATCAATAACTGAACTCTCATCTATTTTTCCATTTTTAACATCAGTACTATCGATTTTCTTCATCTCTCCAATTATTCTTTCAATGAAAAATGATCTTAATGGTGGTATTTCGTCAGTAAGACCCATTCCTTCGTTTAAAATTATAGAAATTTTTTTAGGAGTTACAAATGCGTTGGCAATAACTTCTCCATCTTTATTCTTTTTAATTTGAATGGATTCTGGCTCTTCTTTTTTATCTTTTGACTCTGCATTGATTTTTTCTTCCATTGGTTTTTCCATATCTGATTTAATTGATCTTGGTAGTGAGGAGGCCTTGGTAAAACTAGAACCTTTTAAAACTACATCTAGTACATCCAAATTTTTCTGGAGAAAATCCAGTTCCTCTTGATGTTTTGTCATTTTATCAATAATTGATTCTTTTAATTCCAGCATTTTCTGGATCTGTTCATCAGTATACTGCATAATTATTAGAAAACGTATTCAGTATTAAAACGCATTCTAAAAGTTTTCAATACACTCTAGGTCAACCAATCTAATTGTTTTGTAACCTTTTATCTTGCTTGTAGAAAATAAATCTGCTTTTGATTTAGTTCCTATCCACTCGACAATTTTTTCTCCATATTCTAATTTTTTTATCTTCATTTCACGATCAATAATTTTATGTTTTGAATATTTTCCAATTTTCTGACCAAAATCCATTCCAATTAAAACAATTTTACTTGCATTGAAACATTCTGCAAGAAACACACATCTGTCTCCATCTGTAAACCCTCCAAAATTTTCCACTTTGTCAATTTTCTTTGTCTGTGTACTTCCTATCACATTTTTTAGTTTTTTTACTATTCCTAATTCATCATAATTATCTCCATGTGCATGGACGACTATTGGAATATTTGTTTTCCCAATCTTTTCAATACTTTTCAAATCTCCATCAAGATCGGTAACTAGGATGTCTGGTTTGATATTTTTTTCTAGTAGTGCCCTCACTGCACCATCAGCTACAATTTTTTTAGAATTTTTCGAATTTTTAATGTATTTCAATGATTTAGCCAATGATGGGCCTGCACCAATAACAAAAACTGTTTTGCCTTTGATAATAGTTTGAAATTGTTTCTTAGTGTTTTTTCTTTTTAACAATGAATTCAATTTTTTAGCAGAATTTAGATCATCTTTTTCTGAATATCCAAATTCATTTCTAATCTCTTTGAATTGGGTTTTCCAGCCATGTATTGTCATATCACTCAAATAGATTACCTTGTCATAAATGATATGACGAAATTGGGGAGTCTTGTGGTTGGAAAAAAAAATCAAGTTACTATTATGGGAATTTTGAACACAAGTCCTGAATCATTTTATAAAAATTCAATACAATCAACAAAATCTCAAATATCAAAATATTTGTTAGATATGGAAGAAAATGGTGCAAATATTATTGATATTGGAGGAATGTCTACTGCTCCATATCTAAAAACAATGGTATCTGAAAAAGTTGAATCTGAAAGAATAACTCAAACTATCAAAATAATTCAAAATTTATCTAATATCCCAATATCTGTTGATACTTGTAGAGCATCTGTTGCAAAGGATGCACTTGACATGGGAATTGAGGTGATTAATGACATATCTGGTTTGAAATATGATAAGAATATGCCAAAAATTGTAGAAAAATACAACCCATCCTTAATTTTATGTTCGTACAGTAAACGCATTGTAAAAGGTAATCCGTTTTCTATAACAAAACAGCTTTTGAATGAAAGCGTAAAGATTGCAGAACAATCACAAATATCCAAAAATAAAATTGTCCTCGATCCTGCAATTGGCTTTTTTAGACGTTCTTCTGATGTAAAAAATAGTCTGCCGTATACAAAAATCATTTCTGATTGGGTTCAAAGAGATGTAGAAATTATCAAAAAACTAAATCTTCTAAAAACTACTTTTCCAATACTTGTTTCTATTTCTAATAAATCATTTTTGGGTAAATTACTTGGAAAAGAAGATCCAACTGATCGAAATACAGGAACTGCGATTGCTGAAATGTTATCTATTGTTAATGGCGCATCCATTATTCGAACTCATAATCCAAAAATTACCTCTGATGTTATAAAAATGACAAAATTATTCACAAAAAAATCCAAGAAAGGCTTATAACAGATTTTTTCTCTCTGGTAAAAGGTTCATTTGACAATAAGAGAAGGATTTACTTTTGATGATGTTCTCCTTGTACCCAAATTTTCAGACATAACTAGCCGTTCACAAACCGATCTTTCAACAAAACTTTCTCGAAATATTAAACTCAATATTCCCTTAGTTAGTGCAAATATGGATACTGTGACTGAATCTACTATGGCGACAACTATGGCTAGACAAGGAGGAATTGGAATAATTCATAGATTTTTGACAATAGAAGAAGAAGCTGAACAAGTTCTAAAAGTTAAACGCTCTGGAAGTGTAATGATTGATAATCCATACCAAATATCTTCTGAAAAATCTGTTGAAGAAGCAATTGACTTGATGAATGAAAAAGAAGTATCCGGATTACTTGTAGTTGATTCTAATTCAAAGCTTGTTGGAATCCTAACAGAACGTGATGTGCTTTTTGAATCAATTAATTCAAAAAAATCTGTATCTGAATTAATGACTAAAGATGTAATTTCTTCAAATGAAAATACTACATTAGATGAAGCAAAAGATATCCTCAAAAGTAATAGAATTGAAAAACTACCTCTTGTAAATGACAAAAATCAAATTGTTGGTCTTTACACTACTCAAGACATTCTGAATATTGAAAATTTTCCAAATGCCTCAAAAGATAGGAAAGGTCGACCCCTTGTCGGAGCTGCAGTTGGAGTAAAAGGTGATTTTTTAGATAGAACTGAAGCATTACTAAATGCTGGTGCAGATGCAATTGTAGTTGATATTGCTCATGGTCACAGCGAAAATGCAATTTCAACTGTAAAAAATATCAAAAAGGCATTCCCAGACTGTGAACTAATTGCTGGAAATGTAGCAACTGCTCAAGGTACAGAAGATTTGATAAAAGCTGGAGTTGATGCTGTTAAAGTTGGTGTTGGTTCAGGTTCAATTTGTATTACTAGAGTAATTACTGGTTCAGGTGTGCCTCAATTAACTGCTGTAATGGATTGTGCTGAAATTGGTAAACAATATGACATTCCGATTATATCTGATGGTGGAACAAGAACTTCTGGTGATGCAACTAAAGCACTAGCTGGTGGTGCATCTTCTGTAATGCTGGGAAGTATGTTGGGCGGAACTGATGAAAGTCCTGGCTCAACAATAACAAAGAATGGAAAAAGATACAAGTTTTACAGTGGAATGGCATCTCTTGGCGCTGCACGAAGAAGAAAATCAAAAGAAGCTACGCAAAGTGATACTGAGGATGATCTAAATGATTATGTTGCTGAAGGTGTAGAAGCAATGGTTCCATACAAAGGTACTGTAGTTGATATTCTTGTTCAAATAACTGGTGGAATACGTTCTGGTTTGAGTTATTGTGGTGGACATGATATTAAACAAATGCAAAATAATGCTGAATTTATCAAAATGTCTCGTGCTGGATTTGCTGAAAGTCAACCTCATGATGTTGACGTATTATAGCTAATCTTTTATTGATTTAAAATCCAGTTTTTTCATGTTAAACAAATTCACTATTATTGGTATTATTATTGGAAGTGTTATTTCCATTTTAGGTGCTTCTTCAATGATTACCTCACTAAATTCGCCAAATGAAATACAAGAGGATACTGCAATATTTGGTGTAGGTGATTTTGATAAAATTAACTTCAACGCTCCTGCAAATTCATCTCAGTCATTAATCATAACTGGTGATTCTTTTGATGTAAAAATTACAACTCCTGATTCAAGCAATAATGTTGATGCAAGCTTTAAAAATAAAGCAAACTTTTCATGGACTTCATTCACTGCCGGTCAAACTATTATTACAATACAAAATACTGGAGATTCAGAATTCACTGAAAGCTACAAATTTGAATTAGAACGTGATCCATTATTTTTCACTTATTCGATTTTAGTAATTATTGCTGGACTAGTTATAATTGGAGTTAGTGCTGGATTTAGTGCACGTAAACCAAAGGGATTCTAATCTAATTCTGCGATTGGATAAGAACCAATTATTTTAAGAAATATTGTATTCTTTTCAATATTGTTTAGAACTGATTTTACTTTAGAATTTGAAGAATGACCTAGAAAATCTACAAAGAAATTGTATTCCCAATTTTTATTTTTATTTGGTCTAGATTCAATTTTTGTTAAATTGATATCATTGTCATTAAATTCTTTCAATATTTGATATAGTGCACCTGGTTCATGTTTCACTGAAAAAATAATTGAAGTTTTGTCATTTCTACTTTCAATAGTTTTTTCTTTTGAAAATACCAAAAATCGTGTAAAGTTATTCGAACTATTTGAAATTCCTTCTTTAATTATTGGAATATTATACAAATTGCTAGCAAGGTTACTTGCTATTGCCGCACAATTATCATCAAGTTCTTTGATAATCTCAACACTTCCTGCTGTATCGTATGTTGGAACCGTTTTCAAATTATGTTCCTCAATAAAATTACTACATTGTCCTAGTGCTTGTGGATGTGAATACACATTTGTCACTTCGTCTAATTTTCCTTTACCAATTAAACAATGTTCAACTTTAAGATATACCTCTCCTATTGCATGAAGTTTTGTTTTTACAATTTCATCAACGCTTTGTCCGACTGTACCTTCAATGGAATTCTCTACGGGTAAAATACAATAATTGACATCAGTTGGTGATTCCTCAGGTATGGCAGATTTCAGTACCTCTTCAAATGTATCGGTTCCGTAGGTATCAATTTCTTCTCCAAAAAATTTCTTTGCTGCACTTTGACTGTATGCCCCTGGTACGCCTTGATATGATACTTTCTTCATCTTAATTTTGAGTTAAAAATTCACTTTTTCCAAACTCAGTAGATAACTTTCTATCATCAATCCACCCACAATCTTTACACTTTACTGCATCTCTCATTTTTACAACTGTACCATGACATTTTCTACATTTTGTAAATAATACCCCTAGTTTT
>CALBOT010000086.1 GCA_937896695.1 uncultured Candidatus Nitrosopelagicus sp.
TTTCTTCAAAACCAGTTTTTACATCATTCATCTTTAGCGAATAAAAAAGTGGCCATGATGGAATTTTTGCTGCTTTATCTCTAATGCTATCTTCAATTTCATTTCCACATCCAACCGATTCTGCTGCTTTTGCCATTCCAGTATAAAATATGTCAGCCAAAGGTGCACGGTTTAATGCCATGTTTCGACCTGCAGTGCCCATAACAGAACGATATTTTTTATAACTTTCAACTAACTCTTCTTCTGTTATTGAAGTTGGTTTATCTTTTAATTTTGTATCAAGGTATTGCCCAATTCTTGCTTGTTTGAATCCTTCCTCAAATTCTTTCAATACATCTTCACCACCTTTTGAAATTTTTTCTCTTGCAAGTTTCAAGATATATGGATTCATTAACTTGTAATCATCAAGATATTCCAAATCCTCATCTTTGTCAACAATTCTATCCATAGGTTCACTAAGATCAATTGCAATTATGTGACCATCTACAATGTCTTCTCGCATATTGGTACTAGGATCATCTTTAAAGTAATCAGTTGAAGCATCAAAAAGACCATTAAACACAGGAAAAGTCATCTTAACAAAATTTGAGTTTAGAATTCTTAGAACTCGGTCATGTAAAGTATCAAAATCCGCCAGTTTTGCTTTGATAGGATCAATCTCAGAAGCGTTTAGAATAATTTCTGTTGAACCAACCTCTTCAGCAAATTTTTGTTGTGTTGTATTAGGAGATTCATCAGAATTAATTTGATTAAAGAGGTTTTTTGCAAATCTTTTTGCAAATTCAGGAAAAGTATTTTCAGCTTCTTCTTTATACTGGTTAAATTGTTTGAATCCTTTTGATTTGAATAGACCTTGTTTGATAATTTGTTTTCCAGGTTTGGTTCCCATCAAAGCACTTTTGCTAAAAATTGATTCGTCTTTTCCACTCACAAAATATTGTTATCAAATTGCTATTTATGCGTTCAAAGATCTTAATTACATTCGTCTAAACTCTGCTACGCCTTTTTCTGTAATTTTTAGTTGTATAGACTTTCCAAAAGGACCATTTTTCTCTAAAGGTTTCATAAGACCTCTTTTTTCAAGATCTTGAAGAATTGTATCTAGATTGTTTGTTGATAAATTCCCTTTTTTCTGAATTTCTTCAAATTTTGATACATTTGTCATCAACAAACCAAGAACAATTTTTTCTTTAGGCCAATTTTTTGTTGAGAATTCATCTCTTCTTGATGATTCTTCGAAATTATCAGGAGATGGTGATTCTTGAAAGAAATTTTCACGAGGACTTTCAGGACGAGTAGTTATGTTTTCGTTGAAGCCTCCACGTTTCAATAATCTAGGAACTATTCTAGCGATAGGTATGATCAAGAATATGAGCAAATAGATCCAAGAGTAATTTTCTTCCATAGTATATGGTTTTGATTCGAAATTAATAATGTATGTGTTTATTTCTTATTGAGGTTTTGAAAAAACACGATATTCACCTATTATGGCATTACATTTGTGACAAGTATACTGGCCTCTTTCAATTAGTATAAGTCCATTAGCTACTTCCTCATTTGGCTGTTCTTCTATTTGTATTTGAGTTGGACCATCAAATTCGGCATTACATGTTTTGCAAAAATGCTTCAACATTTTTTCAGTGTCAAGTTTTTCAAGAGATGCTAAGAAATGCTTGTCCATATTTGGAACAAGTTTTGATTTTTCGACTTGTTCATCAGTAATGTCGGCATTAATCCAACCACCTGAACCTTGTAACTCTATTGCTGGCATAACTATTTGCCTTCAATCTTGAATAAAGAGGTTTTCAAACAAATGAAAACATTATTCAATTAAATTATACACGAATCAGAATAACATGATGGACACAAATCAAATTCTCAAAGAAGCCTCAAGAAGAATTTACGAGGCAGTAAAAGACATGGCAGGAACAGAAAAGGCCGCAGGTGATTTTGGAAGAGGTGCAGGAGGAGATATTTCCAGAAATATTGACATTACTGCAGAAAATACCGTTTTAGATTATCTAAAAGAGATTAATTTTGAATGCGTGGTATTAGGAGAAGAATGTGGTCGCGTAGAATTGTCAGATAACTCTAAAGGATTTATCATTATGGATGCAATAGATGGTTCTGCAAATGCAGTTAGAGGTGTTCCATTTTTTTGCTCATCTTTAGCATTTGCAACAGAAAACAGACTCAGTTCCATAACAGATGGAGTAATTACAAATCTTTCAACAGGTCAAATGTACTCAGCTTCAAAAGGAAAAGGCTCATTTCTAGACGATAAACAGATTTCAGTGTACAAAGATACACCATTGTACAAAATAGTTGGAGTCAATACTTCAGGTGCAACACAAGAAATAATGAAAAAGTTACAACCGGTTTTTGAACATCATAGTCACACTAGACACTTTGGTGCAAATGCTTTGGAAATGGCAATGTTTGCACAAGGCTTGATGGATGTGTTTATTGATTTGAGAAATAAAATTAGAATTCAAGATATTGCTGCAGGTTACATAATTGTCAAAGAAGCAGGAGGTTTGCTTTTAGATGCAGACTTTAACTCTCTTGATGCAGATTTGAGCTATGACACAAGAGTTTCATTTATTGCAGCTGCAAATCAGAAAATTTTAGACGAGATACTTCCAAGAGAATAATAATTTTTTATCCGTATGATTCGTATTTGACTTCAAATGTTCCATCTTCGTGTGGATTATCTCTATTGACAAAGCCTCTATCAGCAACATAGTCCATCACTCCATCAATAGTTCCTTGATAACCACAAATGTAGATTCTAGTATTTTCTGGAGTTACTTTTTCTCCAACTAATTCATCTAATGGTGAAACACCTTGTGCATTTGCTTTGAAAAACGATTCAACTCTTCCTACTTGACCATTCCATGATCTGTTGTAGAATTCTTTTGGTCTGCTAATTGCAGCTCTGTAAAGGAAGTTCCATTCATCAGGACCTCTTTCTTTACTTTCATTTTCAAAATCAGTTAGAAGACGTTTGTAACTTAATTCATCAACATAACTTGCACCATGTAAAATTACAAGTTGTCTTTTATCATTAGTATCACGGAAATGATTTGCAAATGCAATGAATGGTGCAAGACCAGTTCCACCACCTACACAAACAACTCGTCTCATGTCAGGTTCACCATTAGAATATTTATCTTCAATTATAAGATCCTCGCCAGTTGGATCACCAAGTAATACTTCATCTCCTACACTTAGATAAAATAATTCTGTGGTGACACGGCCAGGTAATGGTTTTCTTACCCATCTAATTACAAATTCAAAATAATCTCTATTTTCTGCATGTGATGCAATTGAATATGCACGTTTGACAATTTTATTTTCTGCACGTACCGGCAACCCAATAGTCAAAAATTGTCCAGTTTTGTATTTCGGCATACCAGTTACTGGGACCAATCTAATTACAACTAGATCTTCTTTTAGCAATTCAGTATAGATGATCTTTGCTTTTGTCTCAGCCATGTGAGGAAAGTTTCTTGATTTGGATAAATGTATTTCTCTTCAAAACTGACAGTATTACTTATATTTAGAAAATTATCCAGCCAAAATTAGAAGATGCCAAAAATTACTTGTAGCGATTATGGATTTGAATGCGATTACGTTGTAGAGGGAGAAGTAGAATACGTGATCGACGAATACAGAAAACACAGTTTTGAAGAACATGGCATCGAATATTCACCTGAAGCATTAACTCAAGTAATTTTAAGACAGCAAGGTTAATTTTTAAAAAATTA